>DJEH01000095.1 GCA_002431845.1 Prevotellaceae bacterium UBA5903
ACTGAAAGCAAACATTTAAGATGCGCCACAGAAAGTGCTTCAAATGTGAAAATAAAAAGATCCATTTATTAATTTTGAACACCTTCTTACACACGTAATGTTATGCCAATGAGTGACTTGAAGACAAATCCTGCAGAACGCAGCCACTTTATGAGTGCGCTGCTTGCTATATATCGCAACGAGCATGTGCGTCCGCAACACCAAGAGGCACGCAAACTTGCCGATTTCATAACAAGTGCTATCGAAACAAACCCATCCGTTATGCGCAACGAGTTTGGGCTGAGCCGGGTGGTACTAGCAATACAAGCCATGCAACTGGCTATTGAAGAAATTGGACTACGCGGCCATGCACTCACTGCTTACCTGCTTAGAGCCGTGGTGAGCCAACCTTCGCAATGCGAACTCGTTGAACGATACTTTGGCAAAGACGTGGCAAACACGCTTAGAGGCTTTTTGAAAGTTGAGGCTATTGAGGTGAAAACCGAGGCTATGCGAACCGATAACTTTCGGAATCTATTAGTGTCGCAAGCAGGCGATATGCGCATCATATTGTTGCTCATTGCCGATAGTGTGAACCTTATGCGCCACATCCGTGATGTGGAGAACATTGAAGCACAACGCAAGGTGTCGGTCGAAGCTGCCTATCTTTATGCTCCATTGGCGCACAAACTTGGTCTTTACAAACTCAAAAGCGAACTTGAAGACCTTAGTTTGAAGTATCTTGAACACGATGCCTACTACATGATTAAGGAAAACCTCAATGCTACAAAGCGAGCACGCGATGCCTATATTGAACGTTTCATCGCTCCTATACGCCAAATGCTCGATGCAGAGGGGTTGCACTATCACATGAAGGGACGCACCAAGAGCATTCACTCCATCTGGCAAAAGATGAAGAAACAGCAATGTGGCTTTAATGGTGTGTACGACTTATTTGCCATTCGCATCATTCTCGACTCGCCTCTTGACAAGGAAAAGGAACAATGTTGGAAGGTATTCTCGCTCATTACCAACAAGTATGAGAGCAACCTAAAACGCTTACGCGACTGGCTTACTGTGCCTAAAAGCAATGGCTACGAAAGTTTGCACATCACTGTAAAGGGACCTGAGGAAAAATGGGTGGAAGTACAAATCCGCACCGAACGCATGGACGAAATTGCCGAGCACGGATTGGCAGCCCACTGGCGCTACAAGGGTGTAAAAAGTAGCGGCGGAGGGGTAGACTCGTGGTTGGCTGATATACGTTCGGCACTTGAAACGGGCAATGACGGACTGCTTACGCAAAGTCTATCGTCAGACCTTAAGGAGCAAGAGGTATATGTATTCTCGCCCAAAGGCGACCTATACCGTTTGCCACCACACAGCACTGTGCTCGACTTTGCCTATACCATACATACAGGCGTGGGCAACCGCTGCGTGGGCGGACGCATCGATGGAAAAAACTACTCTATACGACAACCGCTCGAAAGCGGACAAACGGTTGAAATACTCACATCGAACACGCAAAAGCCTAAGCCTGAATGGGTGAACATTGCGCAATCTAACCACGCACGCTCAAAAATCAGAGCTGCCGTGCGCGAACTTACTGCGGGCGAGATTGCCTTGGGCAAAGAGACGCTTGAGCGCAAGATGAAAAACCGCAAAATAGACTATGACGAGGCTATCATTAACCAGCTTATCAAGAAACTTGGCTACAAGGAGAGCTTTGATTTCTTTAAAGATCTTGGCGATGATAAGATAGACATCAACCGCGTTATTGACACCTATACAGAGCTTAGCAAACGCGAACAAGGCATTGCCGACAGAGCCGCCACACGATCGGCTGAAGAGTTTAACATGGAAAGCGAAGTGGGCACAAGGACTAAGGGCGACGACGATGAGTTGGTGATAGGCAAAGACCTTAAAGGACTCGACTACCAGTTGGCACGTTGCTGCAACCCCGTATATGGCGATGACGTATTTGGATTTATTACGGTGAGCGGTGGCATTAAAATTCACCGCACCAATTGCCCCAATGCACCGGCATTGCGCCAACGCTTTGGCTACCGCATTGTCAAGGCTCGTTGGGCTGGCAAGGGGCAAGGCTCTTATCCTATCACACTACACGTGGTGGGCAATGACGACCTTGGCATCGTAAACAACATCACCTCTATCATTGCCAAAGAAGAACATATCATGCTGCGTAGCATCAACATCGACTCTAACGATGGATTGTTCTCGGGCATACTCACCATCCTTGTGGACGACACACAACGGCTTAACGGATTAATAAAAAAGCTGCGCACGGTTAAAGGCGTAAAAGCTGTTAGCCGCAGTTAGATATGCTCTTTACCTATATAAATGACAAGTGAAATAAACATTGCACTTAGCACACGGCACAATCTATTTCAAGCCATACGATGGACAATTTTACGATTGCTCATCGTATGGCTTTTTGCATTCACTGCTAAAGCACAAACATTAGGCATTGCGCCTCATCCAGAGCAATTGATGTTTGGCTTTACCGAGCGCTTGCAACAAAGCAATGAATCACTTACATCGCTGAGCATTACACTCTCGGCACAAGCCAACACTAAATGGCAACACTCGCTTAATTGCATTTCAACCCTTTATATTAGGCAAAACATGACTACTCGTCGCCGTGGAGTAATTATGCGCTATATCCCCGACATGTTTGAGCTTGAACATGGTAGCCACAACTACCAGAGCGAAGTGCAAATGCGTGTGCAACACCGCGCTCCTGGAACTACCGACTGCAAGGTGGTAGCCTATCACACCAATGCACGCTATCAACCTGCCAAACACTTTCTTAACATAGGACGCTTCTGCTTTACAATATACAACGAAACGCTCTTCACTGGCAACGTGCTAAGCCCATTTCATAAACGCAATAGGCACTTTTACCACTACGCCTACTCGTTTGCGCTTGCTGCTACCAACACGCAACCTGCCACCTACTGCATAAGAGTAACACCACGCTTTAGCAACGAGCAATTGGCAAGTGGCACTATCTATATCAACCAAAAAACTGGTGCCGTAGTAAGCTTTAAACTTAAGTTTAGAAAGCAGTTTACATTCTACAACATTAACGCTCGCATGGGGCTCAACGGCTACGCTATGCTTGTGCCTGAACGCATGCGCATCGTGTCGGACTTTAACTTGCTTGGCAACCATGTTCACGAGATATACAACATATTGGCACACCACACTTTTAGTCATCTAACACCCAATACTTCAAAGCGCTCCGCACGTCTTGACTTCACTCCATTCTGCCAAATGCGCCTTGATACTACGCAAATTATTACCTCACAAGCCTACTTTGACTCTATACACCCCTACCCTCTCCGGCATGCCGAAACACAACAACATGGCCAATGGGCTGATAACATTTTACTTAATGACTCATTGCCTCCATTACCAACCGACTCGCTGGGCAAATGGAAGCTGATAAAAGAAAACAAACGAACAAATAGCAACCGCACTCAAAATATTCTGCTTGAATCTCATGCGTTTAACCTCAGTAACAATGGTGCTGCACGCATAAAGTTGCCACCCATCTTTACACCCTCAATGGTGCAATGGAGTGGTACACGAGGGGTGTCGCTCAAAACAAGATTTGTGCTAAGTTTTACCCCAAAATCTAAACAAAATGAGGGCGAAGACTTATTTAACTTCAGACCTATGGTAGGCTATAGTTTTAAACAACGTCAGGTGTATTGGGAAACCCCTATGACCCTTAACATACTGCCCAAAGTGAATGGCACACTATTGTTTACTGCTGGCGGCGGCTCGCATAGCTACAACAACGAACAGGCTGAAGAACTGAACCAAAAACTTAAAGACATCGAAAGCTACGACTCGCTACTCAATGTTATCAACGAATATGGCTTTCACGATTACCGCGACAAATATGCCAATATAGACTTTTCGATTGAGCCACATCCAGGCGTCACACTCACACTTGGCAGTCGATACCACCGACGTACACTCATCTTATGGAACGATGTGGCACAAGCAGCAGGATTTGTTCGTAGGCTAACAACCATCGGGCCAAGCATACAATTGCAATGGACACCTGCGCAATATTACTATAGGCAAGGCAACTATCGCATTCCTCTGTTTTCGCACTACCCCACTTTTTTACTGAAATACGAGCGTGGTTTTGCCTTGGGAAATGGGCAAACAAGCTACGAACGCATCGAAACAGATGTGCGGTATCGCTTGCCACTCTATGCGCTACGCACGCTCTACTTTAGAATGGGTAGTGGATTTTTTACCAGACGACACAAACAATGCTTTCTCGACTACGACTATTTTAGATTTTACTATATGCCACAAGGTTGGAACGACGATCTTACGGGCGAATTTCAACTACTCAACCCTCGTTTCTACAACGAATCGCGCTACTATCTGCGCCTCACCACTACTTACGAAAGCCCCATGCTAATGCTTTCACGTCTGCCCCAACTATCGCGTATCATTCAGCGCGAAAGGCTCTATCTTAACCTCTTGTCGGTTAGAGCACTCGCCTTTTATGCCGAAACAGGTTATAGTATAAGCACTCATCTCATAGACCTTGGCCTATTCACATCTTATGCCCCTGGACGCTCTTGCCACGTAGGATTTAAAGTGGTATTTAGGCTGTTAGACGAGCAATAAACTCCTTGAAGAGGAGAGGTATAAATCATTATGTTTTTTATATTCTTATTAGGGGGCTTAAATTACTTATCAGTATATCATCAGCGAAACAACATTGTTATCAAGGGTATTGTGAGTATTGACCCTATAGTTGTTATAAACGTTATCTCGGTCATGAGCGATGGGTTGCGACCATATTTCATGCAAAACATAGTGCCAAAAGACGCAACAGGCATCGCTATCACTACGGTGTTGATATTGTTGATAATATCAGTTACACCACATAACTTAAAAAGAAAATAAACAAACAATGGTACAACACCAAGACGCAAAACAGATGATACATATACCACGGGCGAACCGATAATCTCTTTTAGTGGTAATCGAGCCATTGATGAGCCTATAATCATCAATGCAGCAGGCACAGTTATATTACCAACCATGGTCATCGGACGTGCTATCAAACTTGGTATATGCACTCCCATAGCCACAATAAGTGCGGCTATAAAAGCTGCTATCATAGCAGGCGAAAACAATACTTTTGGATTGAGATTTTTAATACTATATTCTCCTTTCACAAGCATTACGCCTGCGGTAAATATAAAAAAGGTATTGGGCATATTGAGTAATGCTGCATAGAATATAGCTTTAGGACCAAATATTGACGATACAATAGGATAGCCTATAAATCCAACGTTGGCAAACATCAAGGCAAATCCTATAATACCTTGATCGTCGCGATTTCTGCTTATAAGCCGTGGCACCCAAAAACCAAATATAAGCAAAATGAAGTAAGTAAGAAACCCTATGCCTAAAAGAGGAAGAATAAAAGTGCGATCGGGCAAGTCGTCGCCCATAACCGAAGAAAGAATAAGTGCTGGGCAAGTAATGTCAATAACTATTGACGAAAGTTTCTGATCGAATTTAGCGCCCATGTAGCCCAACTTGCAAAGAACGTAGCCTAAAACAACGATGATAAACAATATTATCATCACTTCAAGATTTTCCATTGTTGTTTAGCTTATTTATAAGTGGGTGCAAACTTACACAAAAAAGTTGATAGAGCATTGCTAAGTAGGTGCTCAAAATTAATTTTGAATAATTTTGAAGACCTACTTAAATACAAAATCTCTACTACCAACTCATTATCTACAATGAATTGAGAGTAGAGATTATACGTTTAGCAAGCAGCAATAACATTCAACATTCTTTTCAAGACATCCAAGGCTAATTGGGAATGTTGAAAAAGCACGCAATAACTTATTCAGTTTTGGCTTTGAGTGTATCTAAAGCCTCACTTCCATCTTCCCCATACCTGCCATCTTTAGCCTCAAATATCACGCTAGGTTCTATCACCTCCACCGTGTGCCAAGCACCTTGGGGTATCTCACAACCATATTTTGCTTGCGCAGGACAAAGACGGATACGCTTAACCTCACGATACTCTACCTTTCGAGCAACGTCCTGTGCATCTATACCCTGTTGAAAGTTCTCCGAAGAGGCCTTCTCATACGAAACAAATTCCTCATAAATCACTTCGTCCATCTTGCCGCACAGACAGATAACGGTCTCGGTACTATTAGGATGCCGATGGATGGGCACAACAGTTCCCGGCAACAGAGCATTTAGCATGCGTTGACTGTTGTCTGCCGCAGATGTGCGCAGGTCATAGTTTTTACGCAAGCGTGGGTTTTCTGTGGCTTGCTCAAAGAGTTTGCCCAAAAAGTCTTTTTCGAATTCCATAGATTTTTAAGTGTGTAAAAACACGTACCCTATAAACCATACAACCATTATGTCTGTACGATTTGTAGAATCCGTGCTCCATGTTGTTTCTTTTTGTTATTTCTTCAGCGTAGCGAGGTATTCCTCGTGCAAGTAATAATACTTCTTCATGAACAATACGTATGCAATAGCCAATACTGTCAATGTTGCTATTAAATACATCCAATGACATAGCACCGTGTTCGAACATAGATAGATAAAGCCCAACGATACAGCCAACTGCATAGCCATATATAATAAGGTTACTTTCACATGCCCGATTTTAAGTTCATTCGCCATAATCTGATAAGCGTGTTTCCTGTGTGCTTCACCCAAGTTCTCATGCAGCATGATACGATGCACAATGGTCAAGCATCCGTCTACACCATACACGAGCAAGAATATTAGCCACGTAATGTCCCCCGTCTTCATTATCACATTGCCCAACAAAAACAGCATGATAAACGCTATACCGATTGATCCCACATCCCCAGCAAAACATTT
>DJEH01000133.1:0-4618 GCA_002431845.1 Prevotellaceae bacterium UBA5903
AGAACAATCCGTCCTCATCATATCCATCGTAAAAGAAAGGTTCTCCTTTTTTGCTTGTGCATATCTTCATATTCCAAGGGTCGCTTTCGCTATTACGAACTATACACGCTTGCAAGAATTGTGGCTTGAAGTTGCTATAATCCTTGTAGTAGGTTGGAACACGGATAAAAAGGTCGTAAGGTGACTCTCCTTCATCGTCCCATTTGCCATCCGTTGTATAAACCTCAGCGTTCTCACCTACATTTTCGTTTTGCTTTACGGCTGCAACAATAGGGTATATTCCGTTCTTTAAACCATAAGATAGAATGCGGACTTGCTTACCATCACGTGTTACGATTTCGCCTTTCTTTTCACCGCTTTCAATCTGCTTAGCAAGTTTAATAGTGAAAGGAACTTTTTTAAATTGATTAGCCATATTGTTATATTCTCTTTACGTTATTATCTTTTCCTGTAGTTAGCCTTTTCATCCTCGGTAAGTGCAGAAGGCATGTACTGCATAATCTCATCGTAGTGTGCTCTTACAGCATGAGGAAACATAAGGCGCCCGTCCGACTTGCGGCGGAGCAATATGGCATGTAGTCGTTGTGTAATATGCATTTCTTTATTTTACTTCTTTATTGGCGGTTACGTTTGTTTTCATTCCGTACAGTACACTAACTTTCGTTTGTATCTTTCTTTCTTGCCGAGTCCTTTATTCCTTTTTTTTATCTCAGATAATGGAGCATCGTGTATAGGTTCATCGCTATATTTAGCTATCATCTCGTTAAGCCATGCTTGAACCACATAGAGATGAACAGAACGGCGTCTGTGCAACTTGTTGTGTATGCTTATCTCTGCCACCCATCGGCGGCGTTCGCTCACGACAAAGCCTACACCACGCACAAAGTGACCTGCCGAACCACAACCGAGTTGCTCTCGCCCATTGTCGTAGCGCAATTCACTATAAATACATCCTTTTCTTTGCATTTTGTTCTATTTCTTTTCTTCCATGCGTGGAGCAAATGCAGCATCCACAATGTTGTTAATAGTGTTGGCACTCGATAAAGCGGCAAACAAGTTGTTAGCGGCTTGTTCCACATGGGCGTCGGCATTAAGGTCAATGTCATTGCCAGGCGGCAATGTGCTACCCTTTACAGCCCTTTGGCTTATGATAGCGCGTAGGCTCTCAGTAAGAGCCATCATGCGATCGTCAAACATTACGCCCAAGCGAACAAGGGGCGGCGCTTGCTTATAGTTAGCCTCAACCTCCTGCAACAACTGCTTGTGCATAAACTCCTGAAGGGCGCAAGCCACCTCGAGTTCTGCAGCCTCGCGCCTAAAGGGGCATTCGTAGCGTGTAAGCAACTGAAGGATAGAGTAATAAAAAGCCAAACAAAACCTTTCAAGGCTCTCGTTGGCATACTGGCTAAGGCTGTCGTAGTAGTCGAGTTTTATCTCGCCACGTTCGTCGCCAGGGCGGTTAATGCAGCGGGCAATATCAACGTCCCATCGCAAAAGCTCTTGACGTATAAGGCGCACCTTTTGCTTCACCTCGTGGCGGTAAAGCTGCTTGTTACTATCAATGGTGGCAAGAGCATTGCGCAACTTTTCGTTGGCCAACTCCTTACGCACAATGGCCGAATAGAACACAGCATTAAACACCTTATAGGCATGGCTCTCGGGGTTGTGCTCACACTCCTCCGTAAGGCGGCGGTAAGCCTCAACCGATTGAAAGTAAGCCGTTTGGAGCGGTGCACCAAGGCGCGGTGCAAACTCAGGTCTTTTACTCACTAAAGGTTGATGTTGTTTGGTATTCATAGTTCGTTCTTTGATAAGTTTTTTAAGAAAGCACCCCTCACGCCGATTTCGCAAGAAAACCCTTTTACTAAAGCATTCACCTGTTTGTTGTTTAACATATTAGGGGTTTGATTGCACGCGAGGGGCACCTTGTTGTTTAATGTTTATTTCGGAGTTTAAAAAATCCTCTGTTCATCGTTTCAAAGAAAAGGTCGGCATCCTCCTTACGGATGGTACAATATGTTTCGCCATTCACCATGAGGTAAGGACGGATACCAAACCTTTTGCATATCTTAAGCCGTGCTCGGCGGCTGCATGTCCAATAGATACAGACTTTCATAAGCAGTGTGTAGTGTAGAGCTATCTAAACGTATCGTCCTTATACACCACAATACACATCATCTCGTTCAGGCGGTCGGCAATGCGCGCACCATACTTTTCGCGTATCTGTTGGCCCGTAAGGTTGGTAGTAATCACCGTAAATAAGCGGGCGTTGTAGCGAGCCTCTATCACATCAACAAGGGGCGTCAAGGCATTACCATACGAGAGTATCTCGCCAGGCTCGTTGCCCATGTCGTCGATACCCAGCAGCGGCTTGCGCTTATATTGCTCAATAAGCCCCGCCTTGCCCGACTCAGCCACAAGGGTTTTGGCCGATACTATCTGCAAGTTGTCCATGTCGTACTGACCATACGCCGTACTAAACAAGCCCGCATGCCTCATCCACTCTATAGCGCTCTGTAAGGCATAGAGCAAACTCGTTTTGCCATTGCCAGGCGTGCCACACAATAGGAACCCCGTCTTAACACTTCTACCACGGAGCGTAAGGTAATGGGCCATTGCCGATACAGCATTGGTGGCGCTATCGGTGGTTTTGAGCTTGTGCCCCGTGCGTTCCACCTCAATACGCAAAGACGTGTAAAGAAGGCAGTAAGCATCGTTAGTGCTCATCTCAGGGGGAAACCTAAAGTCTTGTTGTATACTCCTGAGCCGTTTTAGCTGTCGGCTCAGTTCCTCTACGTTGGGAATGATACTCTTTTTGGTTTTGTTCATGTCGCTTCTTAACTTTAATATCGGTTTGTATCCTAAGCCACGAGGTAAAGTGGCTCTTAAGGTCGGCCGCGCCATTGTGTGTGGTTTTGCCATTCATAACGCAGTCAAGCACAAAATCTTGCAAGCGCTCCTTCAGTTCGGCACGCCCCAGGTTGTAACGCATCATCACTACCTCACTCCACGAACTATCTGAGGCAAGGGCCAAGGCTTCGTGCCAAAGCGCACGCTTGCGTTCATCATCAATAGCTATGCTTTCTTTAGGCAATGACGACGACGGCGGCGACGGCGGTACGCCTTTTCTTATACCGACAACGTCGGTATTCTTTTTATTTTTATTTTCATTTTTATTTTTATTATAGGGTAACGTCGGGTTACCCGTGGGTGGTGTTGGGTTACCCGTTTCACCCGTGGGTAAAGTTGGGTCACCCGCTTCATCCGTGGGTGAGTTGGGTGCGTTTTGGCTTATAATGGAGCATTCTGTATTACGTTGGGATACAGTAAGGGCTGTCACTGTTTTTTGCCTTGCTCGTCGGGCTTCAGTAGCCAGGCGACTCTTTTCCTTCTGCATCCTCTTAAACTCAGCCTTACGCGCTTCGCTTAAGTCGATAGTGGTGCGTATGTTGTCCATAATGCTCTCAAGGTAGTACACCATATCTGTACATTCGCCCCTAAAGGCATAACGCATTATACTTTCGTACACCTGTAGCCTCTCGCCATCAGGCAAGCGCTGCAGTTGCTTCCACCACCGCTCGTAAAACACCACGCACCGTTCCTTGTCGGTTGTATCCATATTACGTGTGTGTTGGTTGAACCCTCCCATCATTCAGAGAGAGAGAGTGAGGAATACGGTTTTTGTCCAATAAGTAAGCAATGAGATACCAGGCATGTAGCTTACCTCGCACAGTGCACGCTTGTGTGTTGAGCACCTACTATGTGTGCGTGTAATCCATTTATCTATTTCATTTCCCTCTCTCTTAACGCCTTCTCGTTGGCATTGAGCAGAGAGAGATGGGGTGGGGTACACATGTGCGTTCAGCAACACATGGCCCCAGCACTCATCGCTTTAAGCACTAAGCATAGGCCCTTATCAATGGGGCTATGCAACTTACTATATCATGAATATCACTATAAGAACGCTATATTCATTTGCCCACCACCACAGAGTGGTCGGCCTTCATCTGTTCAACAAGCCGCGTGTAATGCTTGCAAAGCGCTTCAATCTCAAACACCGCCCACTTACGTGTAGACCTACTCCTCACATCAAGCAAGGCTAAGCGCTGCTCGCCTATCTTCTGCAATAGGTTACGGCGGTAGCCTATCATGTGGTCGGCCCGAAAGCGGTTGCAATAAGAGCATTCAGCATGGCAGTTGTCCTCGTCAAAGCGAGTGGCCATGTGGGTGCGTGAGTAGTAGTGGCCGCAATCGGCATATTCAAAAGCCTTAACCTGTCCACACGATATGCACCGAAATGCCTTATACCCATAAGGCTTGCTATCGCGCAACCTTATGTAAAGGCTAAACACCTTGTCAAGTTTCCTTACAGCACGGCTCAACGACGGGCGCTGCACGCTCCTCGTTCGCAATTTGCTCCTATCATTAGGAGCCTTGGCTCCATCACCATCCTTACCCCCTTTGCGTTTAATGTAGTAAGGCATAAGCCATAGTTTGGGTAGTTATACGCTCTCTAAAAGGGCAAATCGTCTGTATCAGCCTCAGCCGTATGAGTGGGCGTTGCCGCCTTAGGCTGTTGGGGCTGAACGGTTGTGGCAGAGGTCGTAGCATTCGGTTG
>DJEH01000133.1:4653-4778 GCA_002431845.1 Prevotellaceae bacterium UBA5903
TGTTGAGGTTGAGTGGTTGTTGCCATATCGCCAGGCGTAACCAAAGCACGCCCGCCCGTAAGTTCAAGTTCCGACGCATACAACGTAAGCTTTGCCATAGCATCGCCCGTTCTTGACGTGTAAGC
>DJEH01000133.1:4908-10097 GCA_002431845.1 Prevotellaceae bacterium UBA5903
CATCACCGTGTTCTGTCCCTTGCGCTTTTGGTTAATAGCAATATCAAACGTAACGAACTCCTTACCATCAGCGCTCAAGTGTTGTCGCGCGTCGGCCGTAAGGTTGCCTATAAATATTGCATGGTTCATAAATGAATTAAAGGTTTATAAATACTCTGTTATCATGAATTTGGATTGAGTGGGGTGGCGAGTGTCGCTCTCGCTATAGGCATGCAAAGAAAGCGTGAAAGAGGAAAAATATTTGCCCATAGAGCATCCGTGCTCCACCCCCATGCGTGGACTCTACCACGCACAAACATCTAACTTAACAACTTCATTATTATCTACCTTACAAGTGGTATCCTAACAATCTTTTTATCACAAATCTTTTACACAATATTCTAAAACTCAAAACCTAATCATGAATTTATAGATACTTGCGAAAGAGATAACAATAGAGCCGTTAAATGTCAATGTTATACGTTTGCGGTGTGCCTACTTACCGTCTCGTTCGGCCACATATAGCTTAATAAGGTCGGCATCACTCATGTTGGGATGTTGCTCAGACATGCGTGCGTAAGCACCATTATTTTTCATTTCAGTCACAACAGCATCTTCGTAGTCGCTTTGGCCAGCATAGCCAAGAGCCACGGCAAACACCGCTGTAATGGCTACGTACTTAAGTGTGGTTAATATCTTTTTCATATCACATATTGTTTATTAGTTGCCCTTGCGCTGCACAACTCTCTCTAATGTCCGGTTACAGAGGTATGCCACGCACAGAGCGTTGGGGATAGCTTTGGGAATTTGGTTATATTTGGGCGCAGCTCTTGCCCGCTGAAAGTGCAAAGAGCATGTTTTTTTGAGTAGCTTAAAGCAAAATTATCTGTTTGGTTATAGCGTTCTTTGTCTGTGGATATATTGTTATTATTCAGTTCACTAAAGTTGCTTATCAATACTGCTCGCGCCATACGCGCTTAAGCTCACTACCTGTAACGAATTTCTTACACGTTACCTTACGAAAGCCCACATTAATACGTCCTTCGTTAATCCATCTACGCAATGTGCTACGTGCCACACCAAGCAACACAGCAGCCTCACCCACAGGGTAGCGCCCTTCGTCCTTAACATTTGGTTCACTATTAGTCATCTTCTTACCCTCCTTTTTATTGGTTTAATCCGTAAAACCCATATTCATTTCTTTTAATACAGATTTTACTTTTCACTTATTGGTTATCCTTCATTTGGTTATCCTTCATTAGGTTCTTTGTATCTCCATACTACGTATGCAACGATACGGCGGCCCTTCTTCTCAGCATCGTATGTCCATTGCTCCCACCCGCACCGTTTATTCAGCCTATACTTGGCAATATACATAGCTTGCCTCGACGTCCACGTCGCAGGTATCTTAATACTTTCACCAGGTTTAATCGCTCGCATCGTACTCGTGATCCTAAGCGATAGCGTACAGCCTTTTTTTTTCATCGTTTTATATTAAACATAACGTTTATTCTGTGCTTTTTTAGTTGTTGCGGCTATCAAGTAATACTTTGATGAGGCGCTCTTTTTCGTCTAAGAGGGCACGGAGCATTGTATTTTCTTTCTTGAGTATTTCCCCTTCATTATCAATAGATATATTGCCGTGAATGGAAGCGGGGCTATAACTTCCTTTTGTCTCAATCACGTTGTTTTCTGCCCCTACTGAACCATCGAAGAAAGTGCGTATATCAACGTTTAACAAAGTCGATATTTTCTCTAAATCGGCTGCTTGCATGTTGTTCTTCTTGATGCAGCGATATAAATTTTGTTCGCTCATTCCAATATCTAAGGCAAGTCTCCTAAGCCCTCCCTCTCTCTTTGCAGTAATTTTTTTAATAATGCCTAAATTCATGATATTCAAGTATTTACTTAATATAGTTTATAATATATGTTATATCGGTGTAAAAAATATGTATTAAAATATTTGTTTAGTTGTAAAATATATTTTAGATTTGCACACGTAAACACTTGAACACAACCAAGTGTAAACATTGCAATTCTGCAAATATACAGAATAAACGTTATGTTTAATAGCATACGTCTATACCAACGCTCTCCACTACCCTATTGCGGATAATGGAGAGCGTTTTGCGTTATAGAAAGAGTAAGAACGATTGCATAAAAAAATCCCCATGGGGTGCAAACCTCATGGGGATAACTTTGGCTAATTCCTTAGCTGTCAAACAAATAAAACTAACCTAAAGTATTGCGTCTGTAGATTACAAACGACTTTTGTGTTAAAAGAAAAAATATCAAGAAGTCTTTTATGCAAAACGAACATCTAAAAGTGATGCTGCAAATTTGTGTATGCTATTTTCAATTTTCTCTGTAGTTCGGCGGTTGGGACGAGATGTACCATTGATGTAGTGCGATAATTGCCCTTGGTTTATACCTGTTATCCTCGACAACCCAGCTAATGTAAAAGCGTATGCATAATGTTGCAAAAAAGATGCCATATCATAGCAGTAGATGAAAACAACTTCCTCAAAAGCTTCGCCATTCTCAGCATAGAGATGCTTCATATCCTCATACCCTTCTATAAAATCAGCCTTAGCTTCTTCAAGTGTTGCACCCTCACCAGTAATAAGATATGGCAAGCTATCATCGTCCATGTAAATGCTATATCGTTCTGATGATGAACGCTCTATAATTGCTCTAACCTCCTTCATAATAATCTATTTTATAATACTATTGGAGGTCCTTACTCCAATAGTATTTTGTATTTTACAATCCTGCAGCCCTCAATATGGATTTTAAAGTTCCTGTAGCAACTTCTTCTTTTACGTGATGGCTAAATCTAAATCTCTTTCCTGTTTTCGGACTGCACCACAAAGGGTGCCCGCTTTGAGTTTCTCCTGTTGGATAACACCCCGCTTTTTTTAGTTTTCGTTCTAATTCGTTGTACTTCATGTTATTTTCTTTTAACATTACAAAGATACTAATAATAATACTATTTGCAAAGCATTTAGCAAAAAAATACGAGATTTAATATTGCGCATGTACTAAAAAGAGGATGTATCAAAATGACACACCCTCAATCATCAAAAAGGAAAAGTTTAAAAATGAATGACCTATAAAATTATTTCTTTTTTGTTTTCTCTATTCTCACAGCAGCCTTTTTAAGTTGGTCTGCCATGTCGTTCAGCGCTGACACAAAGATGTCATATTCTTCTGTCTTGAGTTCTGCAGGTTTGCCGTTTACGTTATATCCATGCAAACGTTGCAATAACCAATTGCCACTCTTTCCGAAATACTTTCGGGCAATGCCCGAAAAGTTCAGAAATTCTCCTACATCAATCAGCGCAAGCCAGGCAGCACCTTTAGTTTCATTCTCCAATAAAACACGTGCCTTTCTCACCGCCTCGTTCATTTTAGTTGTTTGTTCTTTAGTTTCCATGTGCGTTGCTTAAATCCCCCTCCATTGTAGAGAGGGGGGGATTTTGTTAGTAATCAATAGCTTTCTCTAATTCTTCAATTAATCTGCGAGCTTCATCCTTTATTATCCTTTTGTCAGATATTCTATAAAGTTCTTCGAGCATCACTATAGCTTGAGCAGCTATAACTTTTTCCTTTTTAGTCATTCATTTACACCTCCTTTCTTTTCCTTTTGATAGTACAAAGATAATAAGAAAAAATGTATTATCAAAGCAAGTAATACATTTTTTCTTATTAGGAATGTGCAATCATACAACCTCTCTACACTTCTTCTCCATCCACATACGCAATCACCCTCCTTGCCGCCTCATCCACCTTTTTCCAATTACGGCGTACGTAAATATCAGTCATTGGATAAGGCGATTTATGCCCCAAGGCAGCATCTATCACAGCGTCGGGCACATCGGCCTCGGCCGCCAACGTAGCCCACGTGTGGCGCGCCCAATAAGAGGTAAGTTCGGGAAATAGTGCATCATACACCTTAACCCTTGTTTTGCCTCCACCACGTTTGCTCACATACATGTGGCTCGCTGGTCCCACACACTTCAGCCCCTCATTAAGCCGTCGCATCCAATTGTGCCACTCGTCAAGCCCCATGCCTATGTGCTCACCAAAATAGAGTAAACGTTTTTTCCCCTTGTAGCGTTCTATAATCTCAAGCGCTTCCTCGGGTACCGTCAAACGGCATACCACCCCCGTTTTGCTCCTTCTGTATTCAATCACCCCATCGTCGCCCATGGGTGGCAAGGCTATTAAGTCAATCATGTTGATGCCACAAAGGTAGAACGAGAGCAGCCACAAGTCTACATACTTCCTTTGCCACTCCTCGCACCTATAGTTGCGCAATCGCCTCACATCTTCAGCCCTCAACGACCGCTTCATCGTGTCCTCCTTCTTTATCTTGAACCGCTTAAACGGATAAAGCTCTGACTTCACAACCCCCTCGTCGATAGCAGCATTAAACAAGGCGCGTATGTTTCTCATGTGTATTCCCCTTGTGTTTACCTTGCACGTTTCAGTCATCCACGCATCAAAATCCCTTAGCCATCCCACCGTAATATCCTCAAAACGCAAGGCATCTATATCCACAAATCCTCCCAACTTTCTTAGCGTAAAGGCATAAACCTCCCTCGTTTTTTCCTTTTTTATTCTCTCCAAAAACTTCTCAGCATACACCTTAAATAGCGTACATTGCTTTTCCTTCCCTTTAGCATTTCTTTCAGTTCCCCCTTCCATCACACAGAGAACCCGTTGCTTCAGTTCGCTTGCTTTCATCGCATTAAGGTCAGTGTAACACCCCATTTCCTCAATAAAGAGTTGCACTTTAGCCATCTTCAACTTTAGCATCTGAGTCAGTTTCTCAGCCATAGGTAGCCCCACAACTCTATCAGCCGTCCATTCCCCCTTACGCAGCATCACCCCCGTGGCCATCATAGCCGAAGAGCCATTACAATAAATCACAATGCAGAGACGTCCTTTGCCCTCTGCGTTCATTTTTCTTAGGTCCAAGTACCATTTAAGTTTATATCCCATTTTCTTCTCGTTTTATTATCCACATGAACTCATAAGCGCTATTTAGCTCACAAATAGCTCACAAATAGCTCACAAATTTGCACTAAAATTGCCCTTTTTTGTCCAAAAAAATCCCTAAAACGGATAGTAAAACGTATATATAACCAACGAAAAAACCGCCAATTATCAGCCTTTATAGCTTGATAATCAGCGGTTTTAAGTTT
>DJEH01000063.1 GCA_002431845.1 Prevotellaceae bacterium UBA5903
AATAAGGATAAGGAATATATATTTTACTCCTAAAGTCGTAAAATATAGGCGACGACAACGACAAAAACAACTTCGTTTTTCGATTTTCTTTTTTGAAAATGATGATGAGTAGAGAAGAAAAGTCAAGCGAAAAAAAAGCCCGACCTTGCGAAGTTGCAAAGCCGGGCATGTCGCAAAAGATAAAGGCCGCGTGAATGGGTCGTGCGCTACCTTTGCGGTGAATTCAAATTTTTACACTCATGAGATTTTCAGAACTAAAACCAATTGTTGGCACATCCAACGTAGTCATTGACTCCGAGTACCGCTATTCAGAATTGCGTTCACTTGTAGAAAAAGTTGCAAGCATGGAGAATGGAACACTCACCATTGTAGTCAAGAACGGCACTCTTTGCAATGCAGAGATTGAGTCGCTCTCCAGATTAGGGGGCAAGTATGTAACATTCGATTTCAACAATACTGTGTCACGATGAAGTTAAATCTCCGGGATATTCCCCACGGCCTTGCGCTTCATCTCGTCAGCTACCTTGGCGTACACCTGCGTTGTCTTGATGGACGTATGCCCAAGGATTTTTGAAACAGTGTACAAGTCGGTTCCATAGTAGAGCAACAGCGTAGCGCAGGTGTGGCGACTCATGTGAAAAGTCACATGCTTCTCCACGCCTGCCGCCTTAGCCCACTTGTTGAGATAGTCATAGATGATGGACCTGTCGCGGAACTTGAATATATAGTTTTCCTTTCCGTCATATCCGCGCTCCGGCAACCACTTCAAAGCATTTGCCGACAACGGAATATATACAGGCTCCTTGGTTTTCTGCTGCACAAGCTCAATCTGGAACACATTAGGACTGACCTCCACAATGTGCTTCCACTTCAACCGCGACACGTCCACATAGCGTAGCCCAGTGAAGCAACAGAACAGGAAAGCGTGCTTTACCCTCCAGTCGTCACACTCCGCTGCCGCCATGCGCTTCACCTCGTCAAGCGTCAGATATTCTTTCTTCTTCGTCCTGCGTTGTGGCTTCTCCGCTTGCGACAACTTGTGAAATGGATTGGCCGCTATCAAGTCGAGCCTTACCGCCTTGTTCATCAGAATAGAAAGCACCGTGAAGTAAGTGTAGATGGTCTCCTGACACAACTTGCCGCCATACTTGTTCACACCATCCCCCCGAAGATACTCCAAGAACTGTCTCACGAAAGCTGGCGTTACCTCCTTCATCGTCATTTGCTTAGGATGAAACAGTTTCAGATGGTGAATGAGGTTGTGAATTGTCTTGGAGTAGTTCATGTTGTCGTTGGCATAGTAATACTTCCGCTGCTCCTCCAGCCACTCCATCAAGTTCACCTTTCCACCGTTCTTCCCTGCAAACGGCAACTTGTCTTCCAACAACTCTACAAGCCGCTTTGCCTTGATTTCCTCTGCAGCTCTCATGACGGCACGGTTTGCAGTTTTGTCAACACGAGTTTTCTCGGGTACAAGATGTAACCCAAGAAATTCTCGCATACGCACACCGTCCTTCACTATGTCAAGATAGAGAGATTTCTTGCCTTGCGCAATTTTCTTTGTCCGTAAGTGGACAGGACTAAAATCAATTTTCTTCTTCATTTTCAGTTACATAATTTTGGGTGACACTCTGGGTGACACTTGGGTGACAGATTGGCTCCAAACAAACCCAAACAAACCTATAACAAACCACAGCAATGCAACCCCTATAAACGCAACAAAGCCGCTGAAATTCAGCGACTTTGTTAGTGTTTATTATAAGTATGTTAGGGTTTGTTATTACCCACCGAAATTGTCGTACATGATGCTTTCAGGTTCAACACCTAAGCTATCAAGCATATTTACAACAGCTTTAGACATAGGACCAGGACCGCACATGTAGTATTCGATATCTTCGGGAGCCTCATGGTCCTTTAGGTAGGTGTTGTACATAACTTGATGTACAAAACCTGCTGTGTACTTAACTCCTGCAGCATCTGCTGCGGGGTCTGGGCGGTCAAGCGCTAAGTGGAAGTGGAAATTGGGGAATTCCTTTTCAAGTTCAAGGAAGTCTTGTAAATAGAACACTTCATTTAATGCACGTGCACCATAGAAATAATGCATTTCACGATCACGACAGTTGAGCGTGCGTGTCATGTGCATAATCTGTGCGCGCAAAGGTGCCATACCTGCACCACCACCTACCCAAATCATTTCTTTCTTTGAATTGAAATGTGGGTGGAAATCACCATAAGGACCACTCATAACGACTTTATCGCCTGGCTTGAGCGTAAATATATATGAGGAAGCAATACCAGGATTAACATCCATAAAGCCACTTCGATCTGCCTTGAAAGGTGGAGTAGCAATACGTACAGTAAGCATAAACACATCACCTTCTGCTGGATAGTTAGCCATAGAATAAGCACGAATAGTAGGCTCTGTATTTACACACTTTAGTGAGAACAGACCGAACTTTTTCCATGCTGGCAAATATTCCTCACCAATCAAACTCTTGTCTATGTCTTTATCATAGTCCATTGAGAATGTTGGTATCTTAATTTGTGCATACGAACCTGGCAAGAAGTCCATATGTGCGCCAGCAGGAAGTTGTACCTTAAATTCCTTGATAAACGTAGCAACATTCTTGTTTGAAATAACTGTACATTCGTATTCTTTAACGCCAAGAACGCTCGCAGGAACTTGAATAGAAAGGTCGCCTTTTACCTTGCATTGGCATCCTAAACGCCAATGCTCTTTAACTTGCTTACGAGTGAAATGGCCTTTCTCTGAGTCAAGAATTTCGCCACCTCCTTCAACAACCTGGCATTTGCACTGTCCGCAACTACCTTTACCTCCACATGCTGAAGGAAGATATATGCCTTGTTCTGAAAGCGTTCCAAGCAAATTACCACCTTGTTCAACTTCTACCTTATCTTTGCCATTAATTGTAACAGTTACCTTTCCGCTTGGCGAAAGATATTTTTTTGCTACAAGCAGAATAATAACCAATAGGAGTATAATCACCAAGAATACTCCGATACTTGATAAAATCAAATTGATATTCATTGTTTCTTCTCGTGATTAAATTTTAAGACCTGAAAAACACATAAATGCCATTGCCATAAGACCTACTGTGATAAAAGTAATGCCAAGGCCTTGAAGTGGTTTGGGCACATCCGTGTATGCCATCTTTTCGCGAATAGCAGCCAATGCTACAATAGCTAAAAGCCAACCTATACCCGATCCTAATGCATAAACAAAGGCATCAGCTACGTTGCCAATATACTGTGTGCTACCTGGCTCCATACCTATGCGTTGCTGCATAAACAAGCTCGCACCCATTATGGCACAGTTTACAGCAATCAGAGGTAAGAAAATACCTAATGCTGCATATAGCGATGGAGAAAATCTCTCAACTACCATCTCAACCAACTGCACAATACCAGCAATGACAGCAATAAACAGAATGAAAGAAAGGAATGAGAGGTCTACTCCTGGACTGATACAATCTGGACCGAGCACCTTAGTCTGTAACAAATAATCAACAGGTACGGTGATTATCAAAACAAAGGTTACAGCCACACCTAATCCAAGAGCCGTTTTTACATTCTTTGATACTGCCAAATATGAGCACATACCTAAAAAGAATGCAAATATCATATTGTCCACAAAGATTGAGCGGACGAATAGACTTAATAGATGTTCCATTATTATGTTAATTTTAAATAGTAAGCTAAAAATAGCTCTATAGATTACTTCTTTTTAGTTTCACGATCATTGATAGCACGACTTGCCCATATTAAGCAACCTAATAATATAAGCGCCATAGCAGGCATTGTCATCATACCATTGTTTACATAGAAACCTCCATTTTCAGCATATATGCACTCAGGAATAATGCGTATGCCAAACAAGGTACCACTACCAAGAAGTTCACGAACAAAACCTACTGCAACAAGCACCCAAGCATAGCCAAGGCCATTGCCAATACCATCGAGGAATGATTCCCAAGGGCCATTCATCATGGCAAATGCTTCAAGGCGCCCCATCAAAATACAGTTGGTGATAATCAAACCTACATATACTGACAATTGTACGCTCACATCATAAGCATATGCTTTGAGCACCTGCGATACTAAAGTTACTAAAGCAGCAACTACCACCAACTGCACGATGATACGAATGCGGTTAGGAATTGTTTTGCGAAGAAGTGATATAATTACGTTAGAAAATGCTGTAATAACTGTTACCGATAGCCCCATTACAATCGCTGGTTCTAACTTAGAAGTTACAGCTAAAGCAGAACAGATACCTAACACTTGAACGGCTACAGGGTTGTTCAAGTTAAGAGGGCCTGTAAGTGCTTCTCTATTCTCTTTTGAAAATAAACTCATGTTTATAAGGATTTTAAATGAAAAAGTTTTATTAAACCTTTATCCTATTATTGAAAAGTAAAATTTAAAACTCTTTATGATACTATACTTCTGAAGAAGGTAGTTATCATTTTTGAGATTTTACTTTTTGGAAATATCCCATGTATTGTTGCAATCCTTGAGTGACCATTTCAGCCACACCATTTGAAGTAAGAGTTGCACCAGTTACACCATCTACCTCATAGTTTTCCTTTCCAGGCTCAACCTTACCATTTTTTACAACAGTCAAAGCTATTTGAGTACTTGCGGTATCAGCAAAAAGATGCTTGCCCTTAAACTGATCTTGGAAGGGTTCGTCTGCAATAAGTGCACCTAAACCAGCAGTTTCACCTTCATGTGAGAAATATGCTCCATATACAGTTTGCAAATCTGAATTGATAGACATATAGCCCCACAAACCACCCCATAGGCCACGACCTGTCATTGGCACAAGGTATTTAGTTTCGCCACTTACATTGCAAACATAAACAGGCAAGCAATTTGCAGAAATGCTTTTGTTCTCTACCTTAAAACCTGCATTTTCTTTTTCCTCACCTTTGTTCACAATTGAGCCATCTTGCTTAACAATCATATCAGCTACAATATATTCATTGTATTTTGCTTCTATCTCTTGCGCATCTTTAAGCCCACGAATATTTAAGGCAGCAAGTATTTGTTTCTTCTTATCAAGCGCCACATTTTTGTCTTGCGTAGGTTTTAAAGCAGACGATACAAAAGCGAGCAAGAATGCTACGATAACAACCATTACCGCTGCATAAATGATGGTGTATGAATTTTTGTTTGTATTCATGTTATTATTATTTTTTTGTTAAAGAGCATGTTTTATCTGATATGCTCTTATTCAAAATCATTTTTTTACTCGCTTTAAGCGCTTATTAATATTGCTTTGAACAAAGCAATAATCTATTAGCGGTGCAAACATATTCATGAATAAGATAGCCAACATCATACCCTCTGGATAACCAGGATTAAGCACGCGGATAAGAATTGCCAAGGCACCAATTAAGAAACCATATATATATTTTCCTTTTTCTGTGCGTGCACTTGTTACTGGGTCTGTTGCCATAAAAACCGCACCGAAGCAGAAACCACCTGTTACCAGGTGCTCATAGCAAGGAATGTTAGCAACAGCATTATCACTCATTCCAGCCATGTTAAATAATGCTGCTACCAATGCACCACCTACAAATACGCTCAGCATTGTACGCCATGAAGCTATTTGAGTATATAGCAAGATAATTGCACCTATTGCAATAGCAATTACAGATGTCTCACCAATTGACCCTGGTATTAAACCAACAATCATATCGCTAAGGCTCGCACTTGGAGTAATACCTGCTGCTGCCTGTCCGAGCGGTGTTGCCATGGTTGCACCATCGGGTAAGCTATATCCCATGCCACAAACCTCTTGGCTTGCAACCCAAACCTTATCGCCACTCATGCTTGTTGGATATGAAAAGAACAAGAATGCACGAGCTACAAGCGCAGGGTTGAAAACATTCATGCCCGTGCCGCCAAAGACTTCCTTACAGAGAATAACTGAGAAAGCTACAGCCAATGCAATCATCCACAATGGGCAACCTACAGGCACAATCAATGGGATAAGAATACCTGTAACCAAATAGCCTTCTTGTATTTCTTCATGTTTCCACTGAGCTACTGCAAATTCAATTCCCAATCCCACCACGTATGATACAATGAGTTTGGGCAGTACAAGCAAGAAACCATATATAAACATTGACCAAAAACTTGTTTCAGCCAATTTGCCTGCCAATGCTGCATTTTGATAGCCAATATTATACATACCAAAGAGCAATGCGGGCAATAATGCTATCACTACAAACGACATAATACGCTTTGAGTCGATGGCATCGTGTACGCTTACCCCTACTTTTGAAGTTGTATTTGGAACAAGCATAAAGGTTTCCATTCCGTCAAACACAGAACGAAAAGCCTTAAGTTTTCCTCCTTCTTCAAAATTAGGACGTAGTTTATCGAATATTTGTTTTATCATTTTGAATGTGTTATTCAATGTTTTCTATTATGTATAGAATAAACAATTAATATTTATCGTATACGATTATAGATTATTAAGCATTTTCTTTTCTCAAAATGTCAAGTCCCTCACGTACAATACGTTGAAGTTCAAGTTTTGAAGAGTCAATAAATTCGGCAACTGCAAAATCCTCTGGAGCTACTTCGTAAATACCCAATGCTTCTTGACGATCAATGTCGCCCGTAAGAAGAGCTTTAATCAAATAGCTTGGATATATATCCATTGGAAATACGCGCTCATATTCAGCGCTCATAATCATATGGCGTTCGCCGCCCTTTATACGGCAGTCTAGGTTGTAAGCACGTTTTTTACCTAACAGCCAAGAGAAATAGCTATGGCTTGTAGAGTAATCATTTAAGCGAGGAGCTATCCATCCAAATGCTTCATCTACGTCATCGCCCTCAGGTATAGCACATAATTCAGTGCTGAAAGCACCTAAGAAGTCAGAAATTTCTGATTTATATCCTACCAAAGGATTACCATTAATTATACGCACATGCTCGCTTTTCAGCAACTTATTCTTTAGTATATCTGCTATGGGCGTACCAATCAATGTTTCTACATAGCATGGGTTGTTGATGCAAGAACCTGCAACAGCTATTCTGCGCGATAGCAACACCTTGCCTGTACGTATCAGCCGACCAAGTGTGATAACCATTTCTGGGCCAATGGTCCAGACTATTTCGCCCTTATTAACAGGCGATACATGATTAATTTGCACACCTACGTTGCCAGATGGATTGGGGCCATCAAACACGCTAACCTCTGCTTCTTGTATGGGAAGTAGGCTTGAATTAATTTGATCCGGGCAAATTCCAATATGAACTTTAGCAAGTTTGGCAAGAGTTTGAACACCAAGTTTAAAATCTCCTTCATGCCCTTTAGCCACGAAACTAAAATTCGCTGCCAAAGGCATTTTGCTAAATGCCGAAACAAAGATAGCCTTGGGAGTGTCTTCGGGATTAGCAATAACATCATAAGGACGCTGACGAATAAAAGCAAAAATGCCACTTTCGAGCATCAAAGCCTTTAACTCTTCAGCAGACATTTTGTCTAACTGTTGCGACCCAAAGTCTTTAAAAGTTTGTTTTTCACTTGCTTTTACGCGAAATCTTAAAATTTTGCGACGATCACCACGTTCAACACCCATAACGGTTCCGCTTACTGGCGAAACAAAATGAATGTTTTCTGTAGCCTTGTCCACAAATAAGGTTTGACCTGCTAAGACGCTATCGCCCTCCTTCACCATGGTGCGAGGCACAATACCAGGAAAGTCTGTAGGCATCACGGCATACTCCTCACTTGGAGTCACAACCGTAAGGCTTTCCTCAGCTTCGCCTTTTAAATTAAAGTCTAAGCCTTTCTTAATTTTGTACAAAGTTTTCATTCACTTAAAATATAATATACATATATATGTGCAAAAATACTCATAAAAAACGGATTGTTCAAATGAAATGTAATAACATTTAACATATTGAGAGAAAAAACAATCAATTACTTTGCTTGTTTAAGCATGTTACTGTAAATTTGCATAGTATAAGTATTATAACCATTAACTACAATATTAAATTCACATGACCCAGCAGAATTTAAATGACAATAGTCAAAACACTCAGAATGGAGGGGAACAACAAAATCTATCTCCTCAAAATAATGCAACATCAATCATCAATCGACCCAATTCAGCTAATCAACCCAGCTCAACACAAGGTTATAACGAAGCTCAATTAGCCAGTAATATTCCATCACAGAAAAATAATAAGAAACTGTACATAGTTATAGCAATTATTGCCGTTATACTTTTAGGAGGTATTGGCTATTTCATATACTCTCAAAATGCTGCAAATCAAGAAGAAATGGCTTATGAAGTGTTAGAGAACAATGACAATCCTGACGATTATCGCGACTTCTTGGAAAAGTACCCCAATAGCACATACGCTGATGAAGTACGCCAAAGATTGGCAAAACTTGAAGAGATGATTAATAAGTGGAGATCTATAGCAATGTCTGACAATGTAAACGACTTTAAGGATTTTAAGAACACTTATTCAGACGTACAATATGGTAGACTTTGCGATATAAAGATAGATTCTCTCGACTACATTACAGCACAAAAAATTGGTACAGCCGAAGCATACCAACAATATCTTAGTGCCCATCCAGACGGCCGATACGCATCAGAAGCCTCTATTGCACAAGGAAGTATTCACGATCAAGAAGTAACCGATGCCGATCGCTCGCAAATAGCAAGTATTCTTACTGACTTTTACAACGGCTTTGCAGCAGAAGATGACGATAAAATATGTATGAATATTGCTGCAACAATGACCACATTCTTGCACCAAAAGAACGCAAGCAAAGCAACAGTTCTCAATGTTATCCACGGGATGTTCAACGAGGATATCAAAGGATGCCAATTCAATGTCAATCGTGATTTGCAAGTAAAGCGCAAGGCCGACACCGCAAGCGGAGAAGGCTTTACTGCTACTTTTACAGTAGACCAACACATTCAGCGTGACGATGAGGGCAAAACATATGGACAATATCGTTGTGTAGCCGAAATCAATGCTCAGATGCTCATCACATCGCTTACAATGCAAGAAATATCAAAGAATTAATATTATATACAACTTAAAAATTATGCTGACAATCAACTCTTACGAAGAATTTGAAAAATATTTGGGACAGGAACTCGGCAAGTCTGATTGGTTAGAAGTAGACCAAGACCGTATTAATGCATTTGCCGATGCTACACTCGACCACCAATGGATACACGTAGATCCAGAACGTGCAAAGAATGGACCTTTTGGTCAAACAATTGTTCATGGCTATCTCACATTGTCTCTCCTACCCTATATGTGGGAGCAAATCATTAAGGTAAATAACCTCAAGATGATGGTTAACTATGGCATGGACAAAATGAAATATGGTCAGGCTGTACTAAGCGGCCAGAGCATTCGCTTGGTAGCAAGTTTGCATAGCATCGCCAACCTTAGAGGCATATGCAAAGTCGAAATCAAATTTACTATTGAGATTAAAGATCAGAAGAAGCCTGCTCTCACGGGCATTGCCACTTTCTTGTATCACTTTAATTAAAGAGCATGTAAGACGTTTAAATTCATGATGTCATTACATCTTTAATTAAATTAGGGCGGTTCTATAAATTCTGTCGTAATGGATGTATGTTACCAAAAGTGTATTTCTTAGTTGTAAAAGGAACATTGCGAGCTATGTAACTGAAACTACTAACAAAAGGACACTTTTGAGAGCGTACAAAGCATTTGGCAGAAACGGATGATAATCTAAAACAGAATTTATGTTTCCCTTTAATAATGAGGTGCCAAAAGCACCTCATTATTAAATTAATTTTTAATACCCACTTACTGATAAGTAGTATTATCTAAGGGCGTATAGAAGCATCAGTTTATACTTAAGGATCGCAATAAGATTTGATAAAAAGTAGAAGATTATGCAACTTATATTACTCTCTGGAGGTTCGGGCAAGCGCCTTTGGCCACTAAGTAACGATGCCAGAAGCAAACAGTTCCTACCATTACTTCCATCCCCTAATGGAGGAAAAGAATCTATGATACAACGAGTTGTACGCCAAATCAGAGAAATTGGGCTTACTAACAATATAACAATTGCCACCAATTCAACCCAAAAAGATAGCATAATCAATCAATTAGGTGAAGATGTTAATATTGTAACAGAGCCCGAACGAAGAGATACTTTTCCAGCCACAGCACTTGCTGCATGCTATCTTAGCAGAGAAAAGAAGTGCGACAAAGACGAAATTGTTGTTGTTATGCCTTGCGATGTATATGCCGAAGAAGATTATTACCGCACTATTTTAAAAATGGCAAATGCAGCTAAAGAAGGAGTAGCCGAGCTTATCCTTATGGGCATCACCTCTACTTATCCAAGCGAAAACTTTGGTTACATCATACCAGACCATCAACCAACATCTAACGGAGAGCAAAAAGTTTTGCAATTTATTGAAAAGCCTACTATAAGCAAAGCTAAGCAATTATTACAAAACGGGGCATACTGGAATGGTGGCGTGTTTGCATTCAAACTTGGATATATGATGAGCATTATAGACCACTATATAAAAGACGCTTCACTATATGATATATACGCTCACTACACAGATTTTCCTAAAATCAGTTTTGACTACGAGGTAGCAGAAGAGGCTAACTCTGTTGCAGTTGTACCATACGCTGGAAAATGGAAAGATCTAGGCACTTGGAACGAACTATGCGAAGAACTCCCTAATACACATATAGGCAATGTTATAATGGGAGACAATAACGTAAACACACATGCGGTAAACGAGTTAGGTATACCCATTTTTTGCAATGATTTGAAAAATGTTATTGTTGCAGCATCACCAGATGGCATAATAGTTTGCGACAAAAAAGATTCTGAAAGAATTAAAGATTATGTTGGCAAACTCTCAAATCGCCCCATGTATGAAGAACGCAGATGGGGTACCTATCGCGTACTTGATGATATTGAATATGAAGATGGTACTCGTTCTTTAACAAAATCTATAACGCTGAAAGCTGGAAAAAACATAAGTTACCAAATACATCATCATCGTGGTGAAATATGGACTTTCGTCGATGGTGAAGGCATTTTTGTCTTAGATGGTAAGCGTAAAAATGTTAAACGAGGAGATGTCGTGAATATTCCTCTTGGCCACCTTCATGCAATAAAAGCTGTTACAGATTTAACCTTTATAGAAGTACAAATAGGCAATCCGCTCATAGAAGAAGACATTGAAAGGTTTGACTTTGAATGGTAGCCTTGAGCAAAATGCTTGCATATACCAAGCGCTACATAACTACATTTATTTAATATGTTGCATATAAGTTGAATCAAACAGAACCTTTAGGTCATTGATATTCAACGAGATGTGCAACATCTAATTTATATCAACTTTGTTTAATTACGCCAACGGATAAAATTGGATACATATCTAACTATAAAGCAATCTGCCGAAGCGCAAATAACAGAGAAACGCTCTCGTTTCTTAGCATTTATAATGCACGTTCACACAGAAGACGAAGCAAAATCTGTCGTTGCTGAATATAAAAAGAAATACTATGACGCAAGGCATGTGTGCTACGCATATATCATAGGGAACAAAGGCGAACACACACGTGCTAATGATGATGGAGAGCCTAGCGGGACGGCGGGACGGCCTATTTTGGGGCAAATCATGTCGCACAATCTTACCTACTGCCTAGGTATCGTTGTTCGCTATTTTGGTGGAGTAAAATTAGGTACAGGCCCATTAGGAGTTGCATATAAAACAGCTATCAATGAAGCCATAACGCTCTCTGAGATTGAAGAAAAAATAATT
>DJEH01000107.1:0-170 GCA_002431845.1 Prevotellaceae bacterium UBA5903
CTATTTTCACATTTGAAGCACTTTCTGTGGTGCATCTTAAATGTTTGCTTTCAGTCACATAGCCCGCTATGTTCCTTCAAACAAACCTTTAAGCTACATCCCCATAAAGCACTTCAAATATAAAAATAATTATGAACACCTACTTATGAATTTGTGCATTGTTTTTGTCA
>DJEH01000107.1:263-5286 GCA_002431845.1 Prevotellaceae bacterium UBA5903
GGGCTACGTGACCGATGAAGCCTGTGGGTATGGCAGAAACAATGTGCTAAGACATATCAATTAATGTAGAGCATGATTATATAATTTAATTTTGGATACCTACTTATCCTCTATATTCTAAACTTATATTCATTACAACAACAATACATTTTATGGAATTACACATCAACAAGACTGATGACAATCAAGCCGTTGCTCCACAAAAGAGCAAATATGAGCAAGCTTTTGAAAAGTTCAACCTCAACCTCAACGACGAAGCTGTTAGCACCGCAGTGCATAAACTTGTGGCAGAAAACCGCGATAAATACAACACTCCCGAGGTTAAAAAGCAGCTTTTGAGCACAGTAGAACTCACCACCCTTAAGGTGACCGACTCGCAAGAGAGTGTGCTTAAATTCACCGAAAACGTAAATAACTTTGCCAACGAACATCCCGATCTTCCCCCCTTGGCAACCATTTGCGTATATCCCAACTTTGCTAAAATCGTGAGCGAATCGCTCGAAGCTGACGGTGTAAAAGTTGCTTGCGTAGTGGGTGGTTTCCCTTCTTCACAAACGTTTATTGAGATTAAAACCGCCGAAACTGCCCTTGCCGTACACGATGGCGCAGACGAGTGCGACTGCGTATTGAGCGTTGGCACCTTCCTCAGCGGCGACTACGAAACATGCGCAGACGAGATTGCTGAGATTAAAGCTGCTGCTAACGAAAAACCTCTGAAAGTTATCCTTGAAACAGGTGCACTCAAAAGTGCGCTTAACATCAAACGTGCCTCTATC
Organism: Prevotellaceae bacterium UBA5903; assembly: GCA_002431845.1. Taxonomy (GTDB): domain Bacteria; phylum Bacteroidota; class Bacteroidia; order Bacteroidales; family Bacteroidaceae; genus Alloprevotella. The sequence continues at coordinate 1,040 of DJEH01000107.1, forward strand.
CTATCTATGTACGCTGGTGCCGATTTCATAAAGACCTCTACAGGCAAAATAGAGGTCGCTGCAACGCTCGAAGCTGCTTATGTGATGTGCACTGCCATTAAGGAATATTACGACCTTACAGGCACTAAAATAGGCTTTAAAGCAGCTGGTGGCATTAAAACTGTAGACGAAGCTGTAGACTTCTACACCGTTGTACGCGAAATCCTGGGCGAGGACTTTATCAAAGAAGGTCTCTTCCGTATTGGTACAAGCCGCCTTGCCAATCTGCTTGTAAGCGACATTTTGGGCGAAGACGTAAAGCCTTTCTAAGCCCCAAACAAGTGCATTTAAGATGCGCTTAAAACCATAAACAAATTCCGCGACGAAAGCTATGCATAAGTTTCTTTCGTCGCGGAATTTGTTGTTATAAATACTTGTTTCAGTCTGTGAATTTAAACGTTAGATGTTACGATTAACCACAAAGTCTATATAGCCCTTTAAGGCACGTTTAACATCATTATTCTGCCACTTGTCAAGCAGCGTAATGGCTTCATTGTGTAGTTCTATCATACGCTTCTCAGCATATTCCACACCACCATATTGTTTGGTTAGTTTCACCAATTTAGCAATGTCATCGCTTGTTGCCTCGCCCGTTTTTACAAGTTTGGCTAAACGTATCACCTCATTATCACCCGATTGACACACAGCATAGATAGCTGGCAAGGTGAGCTTACCTTCGGCCATATCATTGCCTGTAGGCTTGCCTATCTTGGCATCCTCGTAATAATCGAATATGTCATCGCGTATTTGAAAGCAGAGACCAACCAACTCGCCAAACCTCTTGGCACGCGCCACATACGCCGCATCGGCACCAGCCGAGATAGCCCCCAACTCAGCACAAGCAGCAAATAAAGCCGCTGTTTTGTGGTGTATGATATGAAAATAAGCCTCCTCTGTTATCGCTTCTCTGCGTATGTTAGCAAGCTGATATACCTCGCCCTCTGAGAGTGTTCCACCCAAGCGCGATATCAATTCTACCACCTTGATATTATCCGTCAATGTGGCTTGCAAAAGCGAGGTGGAAAGCAAATAATCGCCCACCAACACAGCAACTTTGTTGTCGTAGACTGCATTTACCGAGCGTTGTCCACGCCTTTCTCCACTCTCGTCTACCACGTCGTCGTGTACAAGCGATGCCGTATGCAGCAACTCTAATGTTACGGCAGAACGGAGCGTTTTCTCCCCCACTTCGCCCAATTCGCGAGCAATGAGTATTACCAAAAGCGGGCGCATCATCTTACCTTTCCTACCGCGTACATACGCCAAAGCCTGGCCCAAGAAATCGTCTTCATGAGCCAGTGCCGCATCAAACAAATCTTTATATCTTGCCAACTCACTTTCAACTGGTTGGCGTATAATGGATAAATTGTCCATACCTATTAGTTTCAGCTTACAAAATTAATAAATAGTTAGTTGTTACAAGATGAAATGCTTAATTTTGTGTAACAAAAAGTGGAATTATCAATCATTAGATAGGCGTTTTTATTCAGCCACTACTCCACCCTATATATCCTAACCCCTATATTCGTCTATTATGCAAACCCTTTATCTGCTCGACGCTTATGCGCTAATTTTTCGTGCTTACTATGCCCTTATTCGTTCGCCCCGCATCAACTCTAAGGGACAAAACACCTCTGCCGTATTTGGCTTTGTAAACACGCTTAACGATGTGATTAACAGCGAAAAACCCGATTATATTGGCATTGCTTTCGACCCCAAGGGCGGCACTTTTCGTCACAAAGAGTATCCCGAATACAAAGCTCAACGCGAAGCTACTCCCGAGGATATTCGTTGGGCTGTTCCTGTGATTAAAGACATTATCCGTGCATACAACATACCCATCCTTGAAGTTGAAAACTACGAGGCCGACGACGTGATAGGCACGTTAGCACACAAAGCAGCAGCCGCTGGCCTTGAAGTACACATGGTAACCCCCGACAAAGACTATGCTCAACTTGTGTCAGACAACGTGTATATGCGCCGGCCAGGTCACAACACCGGAACGATGGAAAAAATGGGCATCACCGAGGTTTGCCAAAAGTATGGTATCACCTCCACATCACAGGTTATCGACCTTTTAGGACTTATGGGCGATTCTGCCGACAACGTGCCTGGTTGCCCCGGTGTAGGCGAAAAAACAGCCGTTAAACTTATCAATCAATTTGGCGGCATTGACCAACTCTTAGCACACACCGACCAACTAAAGGGAGCTATCAAGAAAAAGGTGGAGGATAATGTTGAAAAGATAAAGCTCTCTAAGTATCTTGTTACCATCAAGACTGATGTGCCCATTGAACTCAACCTCGACGCCTTGCGTCATGTTGAACCAAACAACGATGCGCTACGCAAAATTTATCAAACGCTTGAATTTCGTTCGTTCATCAACAAACTCGACAAGAAAGAGCTAAATGCTACCGAAAGTACCCCATTTTTGGGTGATTTATTTAGCTCAATTCAAGCCAACGATACAGAAGTTCAAAAAAAATCAATTCTCAGCGATTTAAAATCAACAGAGCATACATATAAACTCATTGATAATGAGGATGATGCAAAACATCTTTGTGAACTTTTATTGACATTTCAAACTGTCAGTTTAGACACAGAGACGACTTCTATCGATGCTATCACTGCGCAATTGGTAGGTTTAAGCTTTGCTGTGGGTGGAGGTAGAGCGTGGTATGTTGCCATTCCTCGCGAAACCACAGAAGCGAAGAAAAGAGTTGAAATATTCAAACCACTCTACGAAAGCACCACCATCCTTAAGGTGGGACAGAACCTTAAGTACGACCTTACGGTTCTTGCCTCTTACGGCATTAAGTTGCAAGCCCCCATGTTCGACACCATGCTTGCCCACTATTTGGTACAACCCGAGTTGCGTCATAACATGGACTACTTGGCAGAGGTGTACCTCAACTACCAAACCATACACATTGACCAACTCATTGGTCCTAAGGGAAAGAAGCAGAAGAACATGGCCGACCTCCCTCCCGCCGACATTTGCGACTACGCTTGCGAGGATGCCGACATCACACTCCGACTGATGCCACCACTCAAACATGAACTTGAAGAAAACCAACTCACCCAAGTGTTCAACGAGATTGAAATGCCGCTAATGCCCGTACTTGCCAAGATGGAACGCAATGGTGTGCGCCTCAACACCACGACACTTGCCAAAACCAGCCAGCACTTTGAGCAGCGCATGCATCAGCTCGAAACGGAGATATTTGCCCTTGCAGGCCATTCATTCCTCCTCACCTCCCCCCGTCAGGTTGGCGAAGTGCTCTTTGACGAGCTTAAACTCAATGATAAGGCTAAAAAGACCAAAAGCGGACAATACTCTACAAGCGAAGAGGTGCTTGAAGCTATCAAAGATCGTCATCCTATTGTAGAAAAGATTTTGCAACACCGTGGTCTTAAAAAGTTACTGAGCACCTACGTAGATGCTCTGCCCAAACTTATCAACCCACAAACGGGGCACATTCACACCTCGTTCAACCAAGCTGTTACCGCCACCGGACGTTTGTCGTCGTCTAATCCTAACCTACAAAACATACCTGTACGTGGTGAAGATGGACGCGAGATACGCAAGGCATTTGTGCCCGATGAGGGTTGCATATTTTTCTCTGCCGACTACTCGCAGATAGAGCTACGCATCATGGCGCATCTAAGCGGCGACGAGCACCTCATAGGCGACTTTTGCGAGGGCAAGGACATTCATGCAGCAACCGCCTCGCGTGTGTTTCACAAGCCTATTGATGAGATTACTCGCGACGAGCGACGCAAGGCTAAAACTGCTAATTTTGGCATTATCTATGGCATATCAGCCTTTGGCTTGGCAGAGCGTATGGAGGTGTCGCGCACAGAGGCTAAAGAGCTTATAACCAATTACTTCAGCACCTACCCCAAAGTCAAAGAATACATGAAGCAGAGCGTTGAGGCGGCACGCACACGCGGTTATATCCTCACCGAGTTTGGGCGTCGCCGCTACCTTCCCGACATTCATTCAAAGAATGCTGTGGTGCGCGGATATGCCGAGCGCAATGCCGTGAATGCTCCTATACAAGGCACAGCTGCCGACATCATAAAGCTTGCTATGGTGCGTATAGACCAGCGTTTTGAACAAGAAAGCATACGCTCTAAAATGATACTACAAGTGCACGACGAACTCAACTTCTCGGTCTATCCCGATGAGTTAGAAAAGGTAAAAA
>DJEH01000104.1 GCA_002431845.1 Prevotellaceae bacterium UBA5903
TAGCTCAGTTGGCCAGAGCACGTGATTTGTAATCTCGGGGTCGTTGGTTCGAATCCGACAAGAGGCTCTTCTTATAACCAATTCGGTTGCCGAAATGGCTCAGTTGGTAGAGCAATTCATTCGTAATGAATAGGTCGCGGGTTCGAGTCCCGCTTTCGGCTCAGAACAAATGCTTGATAATGCTAGTTAGCTTATCAAGCATTTGTTTTTTATTCTCCCGCTTTTTGCCTTTTTGCTTGAGCTTATACTGGGCTTGAAAAATAAAAAGACGTATTTTTTTATGCTTATATAGCAAAGGTGATGATAATTTTGTAAATTTGCAATCAAAAGTTATTTTTGCTACAAATATCTAAACGAATATAGCAATGTCAATGCAACATTCAAAAGAACTAATGAACCTTGCTGCTGATAATATACGTATATTGGCTGCAAGTATGGTAGAACGCGCAAAGTCTGGTCATCCTGGCGGTGCTATGGGCGGTGCAGATTTTATAAACGTGCTCTATTCCGAATTTCTTAACTTTGATCCCGATGAGGCAACGTGGCGTTGTCGCGACCGCTTTTTCCTTGATCCTGGTCATATGTCTCCTATGCTATATTCGCAGTTGGCACTGATTGGGAATTTTACAATTGAAGAACTCAAACAGTTTCGTCAATGGGGATCGCCAACTCCTGGACATCCTGAGGTATGTCCAGTACGTGGAATTGAAAATACAAGTGGTCCGCTTGGTCAAGGTCATACCTTTGCTGTTGGCGCAGCTATTGCAGCCAAGGCTTTGTATGCGCGTACAGGTAATCTAGGCTTTGCAAAAGAAAAAATCTATGCATACATATCAGATGGTGGCGTGCAAGAAGAAATTTCGCAAGGTGCTGGACGTATGGCGGGGCATTTAGGCTTAAATAATCTTATTATGTTCTTCGATGCCAACGAAGTGCAACTTTCAACTGAAACCTCTTCGGTTATATCAGAAGATACAGGCATGAAGTATCGTGCTTGGAATTGGAATGTACTCGAAATTGATGGCAATGATTGCGAACAAATACGCGATGCCTTGACAAAAGCAAACGAAGAAGAATCACGTCCTACGCTTATTATAGGTCACTGTGTTATGGGCAAGGGGGCTCGTAAGGCTGATGGCTCATCATACGAACATAATTGCAAAACTCATGGTTCGCCTTTAGGTGGTGAAGCATATATTAATACAATTAAAAATCTTGGAGGTGACCCTGAAAATCCTTTCGTTATACGTGAAGAGGTAAAGAAACTTTATGATGAGCGTAAGGAAGAACTTCGAAAGATTGTGGCACAACGTCGTGCGGAAGAAAAAGCATGGGAAGAATCTAATCCCGAAAAGGCTGCATTGCTAAATGATTGGATGGCACGAAAATTGCCAAACATTCCCTGGGAAACAGTAGAGCAAAAGCCCAATTCTCCTACACGTAATGGGTCTTCGGCATGTTTAAGCTTGCTTTCAGAGTATGTGCCAAACATGATTGTATCATCTGCCGATCTTTGCAATTCGGATAAAACAGATGGTTTCTTAAAGCATACCACAGAGATAACTCGTACAAACTTTGCTGGAGGTTTCTTGCAAGCGGGTGTTTCAGAATTAACAATGGCATGCGTATGTATTGGTATGATGCTACATGGTGGTATCATTACAGCAATGGGTACATTCTTTGTGTTCTCTGATTATATGAAACCAGCTATACGTATGGCTGCGTTAATGGAAGTTCCCGTCAAGTTTATTTGGACTCACGATGCGTTTAGAGTAGGCGAAGATGGCCCAACCCATGAACCGGTAGAGCAAGAAGCTCAGATAAGGCTGATGGAGAAGCTCAAAAATCATAGTGGCCGTGATAGCGTACGCGTATTGCGTCCATGTGATGTACATGCAGTAACCGAATGTTGGAGATTGGCAATGGAGAATATGGATACTCCAACAGCTTTAATCTTTAGCCGTCAGAATATAAACGACCTCCCCGCAGGAGTTGATTATCACCAAGGCATTTTGCATGGAGCGTATTCCGTTATAAAGGAAGACAACCCCGATGTGATATTAGTAGCTTCAGGCTCAGAAGTTGGCACACTTGTAGATACAGCCAAGTTGCTGAAGGCAGATGGTGTTAAAGCTCGTGTTGTGAGTTGTCCAAGCGAAGGCTTGTTCCGTTCACAAAGTAAGGAGTATCAAGAGGCTCTGTTGCCTACAGGTGGTAAGATCTTTGCGCTAACAGCAGGGTTACCCGTAACTTTTGAAGGACTTGCAGGTTCTAATGGTCATGTGTATGGTTTGGAGAGTTTTGGTTTTAGTGCTCCTTATAAAGTGCTTGACGAAAAACTTGGATTTACTCCTCAAAACATCCACAAAGAAGTATTGTCTTATTTGAATAAATAAAGTGTCATGGTAGGATTAGCAAGTGATCATGCTGGATTTGAACTTAAGCAGTATGTAAAGAAATATCTTGATGAAAAAGGTATTGCCTATAAGGACTATGGTACATACACCACAGAAAGTTGTGATTACCCCGACTTTGCGCATGCATTGGCGCGTGGTATAGAGCAGTGTGAGGTGTCGCAAGGAATTGCAATTTGTGGCTCGGGCGAAGGCATATCAATGACGCTCAATAAGCATCAGCGTATACGTGCCGCATTGGTTTGGATACCCGAGATCGCTCACATGACACGTCTTCATAACGATGCCAATGTGCTTGTAATGCCGGGCAGATATATCGATGAGAACACGGCGCACGATATAATGGAAGAATTCTTCAACACAGAGTTTGAAGGAGGGAGACACGTACGTCGCATCGAGAAAATTCCAGTTTAGTGTTTCTATCTGGTTTGTATAAGATAGATTGAATGATATTTTAGGACAAAGGTGATGCAAATATGATGTTAGAGCGTAAGAGCTTTGTAAAAAACTACATAAAAGTTTGCATAAATGTTCTATAAATCAATCAGAATTACTATCTTTGCACACGCTTTACAAGAAAACATCAAACTAAATTTATAACTCAAACTGGAATGACTAAATCTGAAATTATCAAAGCTATTGCAAATAAAAAAGGTTTTGATCGCGAAATTGTAGCACAAGTGCTCGAAGCTTTCACAGTTGAAATCAAAGCTGCTTTGTTAGATGGAAACAATGTTAGTATGCGTGGTTTTGGCACATTCTATCTTAAACATCGTGCGGAGAAAACTGCTCGCAACATGCAGAGCAATACTACTATCATAATTCCTGCGCATGATATAGCATCTTTTAAGCCTGCAAAAGAGTTCGCAGTGTCTGTAAAAGAGAAGACAACTGAAGCATAATTGAGAATATAATTAACATAATTAACCATAAAACGTAATAGGTATGCCTAACGGAAAAAAGAAGAAAAGACACAAGATGTCTACTCACAAACGTAAAAAAAGACTACGTAAGAATCGTCATAAGAGCAAATAAACTCGACGGCTCTGATATATGAGTCTTTCAAGTGAACAAAAGACGAGTAAACGGGCTATTTTGATGTTTCGTAACGAAGCATTACCTCGTTTACTCGCTTTCTTTTTATAACATCGAATATGTAGTTTCTACTTCCCTTTTCTAAAAAGATTCATCAACGACGTTATTTCTTTTAAAGATATTAAAGCGTACGATTAAGTGGGATTAGGTTATGACACTGGTTGTAATAAGCCTTAGCATTTAAATCTTTAATATTACGCTCGTTTGTTATTTATATTATAAGGAAAGGTGATTTTAGAAACGCTTTTATCAAACGAAATTTCATGACAAGCGAGGTTATTGTAGATGTAACAAAAAAAGATATTTCCATTGCTCTGCTTGAGGATAAACGCTTAGTAGAGTACCAACGCGAAGGGCGTTCGGAGCATTTTTCTGTAGGAAATATCTATTTGGCAAAGGTTAGAAAACTTATGCCAGGACTCAATGCTTGCTTCGTGAATGTCGGTTTTGAACGCGACGCATTTCTCCATTATCTTGATTTAGGATCGCGCTATCATTCGCAAGAAAAGTTTTTGCAGCTTTTAGGCGATGGTAAACGCAGTGTGACGATTGATAAGGCAGGTAAACAACCCGAATTAGACAAGGACGGAAGCATACAAAACACTTTAAAGGTGGGGCAAGAAATCCTTGTTCAGATAGTAAAAGAACCTATAAACACAAAGGGGCCACGACTAACGGCAGAGCTATCTTTTGCAGGACGTTTCTTGGTCCTTATTCCCTTTAGCGACAAAATTTCTGTTTCCTCCAAAATCAAGTCTGGCTCAGAACGTACTCGCCTAAAGCAACTCATACAAAGCATAAAGCCCAAGGGATTTGGTGTGATAATCCGCACAGTAGCTGAAAATATGCGAGTGGCAGAACTCGATAACGAAATGCATATTTTGCTTGAACGTTGGGAAAATGCTATTGCCAAAGTAAAGAAAACTCGTAGCGAAGGTTATAAACTTCCTCAGCTTGTTTACGAAGAAACAAGCCGAACTGTAGCATTGTTGCGTGATTTGTTCAACCCATCGTATGAGAATATCTATGTAAATGATGAAACTGTTTACAAAGAAATTCGTAGCTATGTAAGCCTTATTGCTCCAGAGTGTAAAGACATTGTCAAACTTTACAAAGGCATTGTCCCTATTTTCGACAACTTCTCTGTTACAAAACAGATAAAGTCCTCGCTCGGAAGAACTGTTACTTATAAGCATGGTGCTTATCTGATTATTGAGCAAACGGAAGCCTTGCATGTTGTTGATGTAAATAGTGGCAATCGCTCAAAGAGTCCCGAAGGTCAAGAAGTAAATGCATTAGACGTGAACCTTGGTGCAGCCGATGAACTTGCCCGCCAACTAAGATTGCGCGATATGGGAGGTATCATTGTGGTGGACTTCATTGATATGAATTTGGCCGAGAACAGGCAAAAGCTCTATGAGCGTATGGTTGAAAATATGCGAAACGATCGTGCCCGCCATAGCATATTACCCTTGTCTAAGTTTGGCTTGATGCAGATTACAAGACAACGTGTCCGCCCAGTGATGGATGTAAATGTAGAAGAAACTTGCCCAACATGTGGTGGAACAGGCAGGATTAAGCCTAGCATATTGTTTACGGATTCATTAGAAACAAAGATTGACACGTTGGTCAATAAGTTGGGTATCAAACATTTTCGCCTATATGTTCATCCCTTTGTGGCAGCATATATCAACCAGGGCGTATTCTCTATTAAACGTCGTTGGCAAATGCGTTATGGTTGGGGGGTAAAGGTTTATCCTAATCAAAAGCTTGCCTATTTACAATACGCTTTTTACGATATGAAGGGCGAGGAGATAATAATGGAGAAAACAAACGACATGAAGTAGCAAAAACCGCTTACAACGTGGTAGTGATAAATGTGCAATTAAGCATATTTTGTTTTGTACTCAATTAGCTACCATATTGCTTGTAAAAAACAAAGGAAAGAGCATTGAACTTATGAAGAGGTCCGATGCTCTTTTCTTTTGTTTTATGCACCCTAGTGAGGTGGCTTTTTACCCGTGATTTGTGAATACTTAAAAATAGGTATTGAAAATGTAGCAAAGTAATCGTAACTTTGCAAGTATAGAAATGAATATGCGTATCTGCACGTGTATTTTATTTATATGCAATAAAAATCTGTCAGACAAAATAAGAATATATGAAACTTTCTGATTTACATACGGGAGAACGTGGCGTCATAGTGAAAGTCGCAGGTCATGGCGGTTTTCGCAAGCGTATAGTAGAGATGGGATTTGTAAAAGGAAAGACCGTTAAGGTGATATTGAATGCCCCCTTGCGCGATCCTATTGAATATGAAATAATGGGATATAAAATATCTTTACGTCGCGAAGAGGCACGTTTAGTAGAAGTTATAAGCGAAAGCGAAGCCGCAACAGATGCTCGCTTACATCCTAATGAAAACTTAGCAGGCCTTTTGTCTGGTAAGGACGAGGAGGAAGAATTGCGCATGCAATTAGATAAACGCATGGAGAAAATGGCTGCCGACCAACATCGTGTAATCAATGTGGCTTTGGTAGGCAATCCTAATTGTGGAAAGACCTCTTTGTTTAATATGGCATCGGGTGGCCACGAGCATGTGGGCAACTATAGTGGTGTTACTGTAGATGCCAAAGAGGGCTTTATGGATATGCACGTAAGGGTGCGCCGTAGTGCCGATGGTGGAGTGGAATTTTACCATGATAACCCTCAAAATTGCTCGACTACTTGTAATACTTGCAGTATAGGAGATGGGTGTATGGCCAATGGAAACGTTGATGGTTATGAAGATAAGGTGTATCATTTTCGTGTAGTAGATTTGCCTGGAACCTATTCGCTCTCAGCATATTCGCCCGAAGAACTATATGTGCGTAGACACTTGATAGATGAAACCCCAGACGTTGTTATCAACGTAATAGACAGTTCAAATCTTGAACGCAACTTATATCTCACAACTCAGCTTATAGATATGCATCAGCGTATGGTGGTGGCCCTTAATATGTACGACGAACTGCAACATAGTGGTGATAAACTCGATTATGTGCAGCTTGGTCATCTGCTTGGTGTGCCAATGGTGCCTACTATATCGCGTACGGGCAAGGGCATTAGAGATTTGTTTGAAATGGTTATAAAGGTTTACGAAAATCAAGGAGACGATGCACTTGAACGACACATTCATGTAAACCATGGTAAAGAGCTGGAGCAGAGCATAGATCGTATTAAATTAATATTTCAGAAAAACAATGAGATACGTTCTAAATATTCAACACGCTATTTAGCAATCAAGTATTTAGAGGGTGATAGTGAAGCTTGTCGTTTTGTAGAAACATTACCACAACACGATGAACTTGTGGCTGCACGTTATGAAGAAGTAACTCGTCTCAAAGAAGTTCTTCATGACACTCCTGACAATGCCTTGACAGATGCAAAATATGGGTTTATACAAGGTGCATTAAAGGAAACTTTTGAGCCTCATGTGTTCAAACAAGGACATACAATAACTGAAAAGATTGATGCAATCGTTACTAATAGAATCCTAGGCTTCCCCCTTTTCTTTGCAGTTCTCTTCTTGATATTCTTTATCACATTTCAGGTGGGACAATATCCAATGGATTGGATAGATTGGTTGGTATCTGAAGTGTCAGATTTTGTAGACTATGCTATGCCTAATGGCGTACTTAAGGATATGATTACACAAGGAGCAATCAGTGGTGTAGGGGCCGTTATTGTGTTCTTGCCTAACATCATGATTTTGTATTTCTTCATTTCTATCCTTGAGGATACGGGCTATATGGCACGTGCAGCATTCATCATGGATCGCTTAATGCATCGCATGGGGTTGCATGGAAAATCTTTCATTCCTATGGTGATGGGATTTGGGTGTAATGTGCCAGCAGTGATGGCAACACGCACAATTGAAAATCCTAAAAGTCGCTTGATAACCATGCTTATAATACCATTTATGTCATGTTCTGCTCGAATACCTATATATGTAGTGCTTGTAAGTGCTTTCTTTCCTCATCAAGGAGCATGGGTGATGTTGGGTCTATATGCCTTAGGTATAATCGTAGCAATAGCTATGGCACGATTGTTTAGCAAGTTTTTGATGAAGGGCGAAGATCTTCCGTTTGTTATGGAACTTCCGCCTTATCGTATGCCTACAGCTAAGTCGGTAGCCATGCACACATGGGAGAAGGGGCGCCAATACCTGCAAAAAATGGGTGGCATAATCCTTGTATTCTCTTTGATAATATGGGCTTTAAACTACTTCCCACACAATGAAGATGCGCAAATAGCGGCTTCTCAGCCAACGACAACCCAAGTAGTAGGCAAGGCAGACAATACTAGCGTGAAAGAGCAAAATGCATCAATTTCACAGACTACGGCAACGCAAGAACCTTCATATCTACAGCGAATAGGCCATGCGGTAGCGCCAATGATGTCGCCAATGCACTTCGACTGGAAGATGAGTGTGGGTATACTTTCTGGTATCGGTGCTAAAGAACTTGTAGTGAGTACTTTGGCTGTGATGTACGCGGGCGAAGACGATGTAGACACAGATAATGCATCTGCTGATACACATCTATCGCAAGCACTCAAGTCAAATATCAGCTCGGCTTCAGCACTTGCTTATTTGGTGTTTATCCTGTTTTATTTCCCATGTATAGCCACCATAACAGCCATAAAAAACGAGAGCGGTGGATGGAAGTGGGCCATATTTACAGCCGTGTACACCACGGCGTTTGCTTATGTGGCTTCGCTGATAACTTACTGGATTGCAGCAGCGTAGCTAAGAAAATAGGAACTTTAAGAAAAATTAGACATAAAACTATCAAAGTCAATCGTATATAACGATTATATTTTGTAACTTTGCGGCAAAATCACCATATGAATAAGATAACTATTGCTACATGTTGCTGCATACTATTGGCTTTTTCGTCGTGCAACGATTACAATCGTGTACTGAAAACGCAAGACTATTCATATAAATATGAAGTGGCTAAACAATATTATGCAGAGGGACAATATAATCGCGCATCTTTGTTATTGCAAGATGTGCTTTCGGTGCTAAAAGGTACTGAACAGGGTGAAGAGTCTCTATATCTTTCGGGATTATGCAATATGAAAGCGCACAATTATAGTGCAGCTTCAACGGTGTTTCGCAAGTATTATGAAACTTATCCACGAGGTAAGTATGTAGAGGAGGCACGCTTTAATTGTGGAAGATCATTATATGCTATAACGCCAGAACCAAGGCTTGACCAAACTGACACTTTTCAAGCTGTAACGGAATTTCAAAACTTTATTGAGAATTTTCCAAGCAGCAAGTATCGTGCACAGGCACAAGACTTGATATTTAAATTGCAAGATAAGCTTGTAGAAAAAGAATATCTATCGGCAAAACTCTATTACGACTTAGGCACCTATATTGGTAATGGTACAAATGGAAATTATGGTGCATGTATCGTGACTGCCGAGAATGCAATAAAGGACTATCCTTACACCTCAAGGCGCGAGGACTTCTCGATATTGATACTCCGAGCAAAGTTTAGACTCGCAAGATTTAGTGTTGAAAGTAAGAAGGCTGAACGCTACCACAATGCCATCGACGAATATTATGGCTTTGTTACCGAATATCCCGAATCGAAGTATATGAGCGAGGCAAAGCAAATGTTTGCAAAAGCAAGCAAATATGTAGAGACGGGCGAAGAAGAAGAATCTGACACCTTGGTCAAAGGTGACGCAGCAAACGAAAAAAATAAATAAAAAGAGAAATATAATCGTAAAACATCATATCAACATGGATTATAAAAAGAGCAAAGCGGCTACCAACACAGTAACTCACAACTTGATGGATTTTTGTGATGGTACAAACAATATCTACGAAAGTGTAGTTATTATGTCGAAGCGCGCAAACCAAATTGCTGTTCAAATGAAGGAAGACCTTTCAAAAAAATTAAAGGAGTTTGCTTCAAATAACGACAATTTGGAGGAGACATTTGAAAATCGTGAGCAAATTGAAATATCACGCTACTACGAAAAGTTGCCTAAGCCAACTTTGATTGCGGCAGACGAATTTTTGCATCACAATATCTATTTCCGCAATCCTGCTAAGGATAAAAGTAATTTGAGTACTGAAGCATGATACAACGTATTCAAAGCATATATTTAGTATTGGCTGGATTGTTTCCAGCCTTTACTCTTTTCGTGCCTATAATTGCTTTTGCAAATGCTTCTGTAGTCTTCACAATGAGTGGGGTAGGGTATGAAAATGTTGCGCAAATGGCTGAAATGCAAGGCCGACATCCTTATGGCTTGTTGTTTTTTGCGGTTTGTTCAATTGTAATTTCATTTTTATCAATCTTTGCTTTTAAAAACAGAAAAAAGCAAATGAAACAAGTGAAATGGGGCGTATGCATTAATGTGCTTTGGTACATAGCTTTCGTGGTTTATGTCCTTTCTGTTAAATCTCGAACTTCAACTGATTTGTCGTTTGAGTTTGGTTGCTTATTTCCATTCTTCTCTATATTGATGCAGATATTGGCTAAGCATGCCATTAAACGCGATGAGGATTTGGTGAGAGCTGCCGACAGAATTAGATAAAGTACTCTTCTCTAAAAAACATACTAACTTAAATTTTTGCCTATGTCTTTAAACCGAATAATGCTTATTGGTAATGTAGGGCAAGAGCCTGAAATTCGATACATGGACAACGGAAGTTGTGCTGCTAATTTTAGTTTTGCTACTACAACCAGAGGATACACATTGCAAAATGGTACAACTGTACCTGAACGCACAGAGTGGCACAACATTGTGTTGTGGGGCAATTTGGCAAAAATAGTGGAGAACTATGTGCATAAGGGCGACAAGCTCTATGTTGAAGGCGAATTGCGCTATCGCACGTATACAGATAAGCGTGGTGTAACTCACAAGGTAGTAGAAATATGGGGCACTAACATAGAGCTACTAACCCCCCGCACACAGCAGCAACCTGCTAACAATGCAACAATGCAGGGTAATCCGTTTCCACCTTCTTCAGCCGAAAAACCTAAAGACGGACCACAGGTCAAATGCCCGTTCTAATCAGAGCAAAATGCGTATGATACCATGCATAAAAAATAGTATTATACGCATTTTATGTTGTATTGAAATGTTAAATCATAAGTTTTCTGCAGGCGATGTTTTTACAAGGTAACGACATATTTTTGTTAAAGCCTTATGCTCCTAAAAATGATGACGAATATGTGGTGTCGGTATATATATGGAGGCATTCCTTTACACGCCAGCATTTAACAGGTATAGTTCAACGAATAGTTCCAAACTTACTGACAGATGATGTAAAAAAACTAAACGACAAACGTTTTAAAGAAAAGATGTCTGTGCGACTATTACTTGCAAAACTATTAGAACTTACGCACGATGCAGTAGCTTATTGTGTTACGGGTAGGCCTTACTTAAGGTTTTTCCCTTATGAAATAAGTATGTCGCATACCGCAGATGTCTATGCAGTAAGCATTGCAAACTTTAGGCATGGCATAGACATTGAAAGGTGGGGTGAAAAGGCATTGAGAGTAAAAAAAATGTTTATTAATGCAGAGGAAGAAGCATGCTTGATGCCCATGTTACCATATAAAACATTGGAACAAAATGCAACGCTTGTTTGGAGTGCAAAAGAAGCCGTATATAAATGGAAAGATAGGGCTGGACTCTCATTAAAAAACGATATTTTGTTGAAACAAAGCGAAACAAGAGATATCTTAGAGGCAAATGTTGGTAAACAACATGAAAAAGCATTTGTGAACTATAAATCATATACCAACTGCATACTAACTTGTTGCGGAGCAAGGTCTTTTGCAATAAAATAACTAACTTTGCACAGAATTTTTAAGAATAGAATTTAAATAACATTATTTCAATTATAAAAAATGATAACCGTTTCCAACTTAGCCATTCAATTTGGCAAACGTATTCTTTATCAAGACGTAAACATGAAATTCACTAATGGTAACATCTATGGTATCATTGGTGCTAATGGTGCAGGAAAATCTACACTATTAAAGGCTATATCTGGTGAATTGGAGCCAACTAAAGGTAAAGTGGAAATGGGACCAGGCGAACGCCTATCTGTATTGAGTCAGGACCACTTTAAGTATGATGAATTTACCGTTCTTGATACTGTGTTGATGGGACATACCACCATGTGGCAAGTAATGCAAGAACGTAACGAACTCTACTCAAAGGCAGATTTCTCTGACGAGGATGGCATAAAAGTGGCAGAACTCGAAGACAAGTTTGCACAGATGGGGGGATATACAGCAGAGAATGATGCAGCAACATTATTGAGCGGACTTGGCATTAAAGAAGCTCTTCATGGTAAACTTATGGGTGAGTTGAGCGGTAAGGAAAAGGTGCGCGTGATGCTTGCGCAAGCACTTTTTGGTGAGCCAGATAACTTACTCTTGGATGAGCCTACTAACGACCTTGACTTGGAAACTGTAGAGTGGCTGGAGGATTATTTAGGTAATTTTGAACATACGGTGCTTGTGGTGAGCCACGACCGTCACTTCCTTGATCAAGTTTGTACACATACAGTAGATATTGACTATGGTAAGGTTACATTATTCTCTGGTAACTACTCATTCTGGTATGAGTCATCACAACTTGCCTTACGCCAGGCTCAAAACCAAAAGCAAAAGGCAGAAGAGAAGAAAAAGGAGTTGGAAGAGTTTATTCGTCGTTTCTCAGCTAATGTGGCAAAGAGTCGTCAGACAACAAGCCGTAAAAAGATGCTTGAAAAACTGAACGTTGAAGAAATAAAACCTTCTACTCGTAAATACCCAGGCATTATCTTCCAAATGGATCGTGAGCCAGGTAATCAAATACTCGAAGTAAAGGATTTGAAAGCTACACTCGAAGATGGTACTATATTGTTTGATAAGTTGAACTTCACGGTAGAAAAAGGTGAAAAGATTGTGTTCTTAAGCCATGACCCTCGTGCAATGACAGCCCTTTTTGAGATTATCAATGGCAACATGAAGCCTGCGGGTGGTAGCTATAAGTGGGGTGTAACAATAACAACTGCTTATCTGCCTCTAGACAATACTTCGTTCTTCAACACAGATATGGATATGTTGGATTGGTTGAGTCAGTATGGCGAAGGAAATGATGTTTATTTCAAGGCTTTCCTTGGACGTATGCTTTTTAAGGATGAGGATATACAGAAGAAGGTTAGCGTGTTGTCGGGTGGTGAAAAAATGCGTTGTATGATTGCTCGCATGCAGCTCCGCAATGCTAACTGCTTGATTTTGGATACACCTACTAACCATTTGGATATGGAGAGCATCCAAGCATTCAATAACAACTTGAAGTTGTTTAAGGGTAATATTCTCTTCTCAAGTCACGACCATGAATTTATCAATACCATAGCAAACCGTATTATTGAGCTTACGCCAAATGGCAGTATTGATAAGCTAACAACTTATGAAGATTATATTCATGACGACAGGATAAAAGAACAGAAAGAAAAGCTTTACAATACAACAAAATAGAATGACAAACATGCCAATATGACTATTAACACTGATATAGTATTTTATTGGCATGTTTTTTGCTTATTGTAATACAATAAATAATAGAATTATGAGCAAAGAAGAATTTAAAGATAAGGAAATAAAGAAAGACGAAAAAGAAGTTTCTGCAAAGGACGTCAAGAAAAACCAGACTGTCGAAGAAAATGAAAAAAAAGAATTGACTGATGCTGAGAAACTTGAAGCCGCTAACGAAGAAATAGCTTCGTTAAAAGACAAATATCTGCGTCAGGTTGCGGAATTTGACAATTACCGCAAACGCACAATGAAAGAAAAGGCCGAACTTATCTTGAATGGTGGCGAAAAAGTGCTTGGTGCCTTGCTTCCTATCTTAGACGACTTGGAACGTGCTGCACAGAATATCGAAAAGGGTCAAGATGTAGATGCATTGAAGGAAGGTGTAAATCTTATCATTGATAAATTAAACAAAACGCTCACAGCGCAAGGATTAAAGAAAATGGATACCATTGGCAAGGCTTTCGATACTGATTATCATGAGGCTGTGGCATTAATTCCTGCGCAACAAGAAGAACAAAAAAATCATGTGATTGATTGTGTTCAATCGGGCTATATGCTAAACGATAAAGTTATTCGTCATGCCAAAGTTGTGGTAGGACAGTAAAGCATTACAAGAACTAAATATTACTTTTCAAGGATAGAGACAATAAGTCATGGCTGACGAAAAAGATTATTATAAGATACTTGGTGTAGAACGCACTGCAACCGCTGAAGAAATTAAAAGAGCATATAAAAAGGTTGCTATTAAATACCATCCTGACCGTAACCCGGGCAATAAAGAGGCAGAAGAAAAGTTTAAGCAAGCAGCTGAAGCTTATGATTGCTTGCGCGACCCTGATAAACGTGCACGTTATGACCAATTTGGGGCAGACGGAGTGAATGGAGCTGGTGGCTTTGGTGGTTTTGGTGGACAAGGCATGGATATTAATGACATATTCAGTGCGTTTGGTGATATATTTGGTGGTCATGGCTTTGGTGGCTTTGGCGGTTTCGGCGGTGGCGCAAGTTCAAGTCAGCCGCGTCAATACAAGGGCAACGACATGCGCATGAAAGTGCGCTTGACTCTTAGCGAAATAAGTAGTGGCGTTGTTAAGAAGTTCAAAGTAAAGAAGGATGTTACTTGTCCAGAGTGTGGTGGTTCTGGATGTGAAAAGGGGGCACACCCAGAGACATGTCCTAATTGTCATGGTCAAGGATATGTGGTAAAAACTCATCGTACAATGTTGGGCATGATGCAATCGCAAGAGGTATGTCCAACTTGTCATGGTGAAGGTTCTATCATTAAAAATAAATGTTCTAAATGCCAAGGAACTGGTATCGTAAAGGGTGATGAGATAGTAGAGATTTCAATTCCTGCAGGTATTGCTGAAGGTATGGTACTTAATGTACCACGAAAAGGTAATGCAGGTATGCACAATGGTATTCCAGGCGATATCCAAGTGGTTATAGAAGAAGAACCGCAAGATACTTTTATACGTGACGAGAACGACTTAATATACAATCTACTGCTTACTGTATCGCAAGCAACGCTTGGTGATAGCGTGGAAATACCTACCTTGACAGGAAAAGCCAAGATTAAAATAGAACCAGGTACGCAACCTGGAACGGCACTAAGGCTACGAGGTAAAGGCTTGCCTGCTTTGCGCGGATACGGAAGTGGCACGGGTGACATCGTTGTCAATATAAGTGTTTATATTCCGGAAACGCTTACAAAGGAAGAAAAAACGCATTTTGAAGCGATAAAAGAAAGTGAGAACTTGAAGCCAAGTGGTAATGTTATCCGAAAGATATTTAAGTCTTTCAGAAATTATTTCAATAAATAAAAATGGGCGAGTGGACGGACTTATAGAGTTTGTCTACTCGCTATTTTGTGTATGAATTTTATTTACAATGGATTATAAAGAAACGATAACTTATTTATTTAACTCTGCTCCTTTGTTTCAAAATGTGGGTGCGGGGGCTTATAAAGAGGGGTTGTCAAATACTCATATACTTGATGAGCATTTTAATCATCCACACACCCAATATACAACTATTCACATTGCAGGAACAAACGGGAAAGGTAGTTGTGCA
>DJEH01000052.1:0-1406 GCA_002431845.1 Prevotellaceae bacterium UBA5903
ATTAATTTTTAACACCTACTTAACTGCTGCTTCTTCGGCCATTTTGAAGCGTTTAGCAAGTTGCTCGGGCATATCGTTGTTAAAGCGTGTTCTAAAGAATTTTCGTGCCATGTCGAAAGGCTCAATTGAGGACAACGTGTCGGAAACATCTTGTTTCGCTTCGGCTTTCTTATCATTGCCACCTCTTACGCGTACCATGCGGCAGTAGTGAACAGCCTTGTCTTGCAAAGCCTCCATAACGTCGTGCAGCAAGGTTGGTTCGGGTTGTTTCTCCTCAATGCGCAGTTCCAAGTAGGGCCAACTTTCGCCCGCATCGCCCTTTTTGCGCTTAGGCAGTTGCGCAATCTCGTCGAACACCTGTGCGGCATCAATAGCGCGTCCATTTGCAGGTATAGAGATGAGGCTACGCAATGGCGAATATTCAATGCTCGAAATAGTAGTATGCCCCTTTTCGTCAATAACCACGCACTGCACGCCATGATGATATGCCACTTCAGAGAACGACATGGGCAACACACTCCCTGCATAGTACATATTGTTGCGTGCATCTACCCTTTGAGCCTTATGAATGTGGCCCAATGCGGTGTAGCACACATCGTTGCCCACCACATTGGCCTCTACACAGTCTTGTCCGCCAATAACAAGGCGTTCAGAGTGTTCGTTTTGGCAAACGTCGGCGCCTGCAGCATAAAAATGTGCCGCAACCACAATGGGCAATCCCTTAAAGTCGGAGTGGTTGAGGTGTTGGTGTAGCCCATCAAAAAAATAGCGCAATCCCTCCTCGGGAGTCATGCCCAAGGGGTAGTCGCCACCGCGGAGATAAGGCACAGCCATGCACACGCATGCTGCCTGTCCCGTCTGTCGGTCGGCCAAAGGTAGTAGGTAGTAATCAAAGTTGGGTTCGCCCTTATCGTTGCAATGCACGGCACCTCGCACATACACATTGTGTGTTTTGAGCAAGGCTGCAGGTGCCTCGAGTCTTCCTGCCGAGTCGTGGTTGCCAGCGGTAAGCACTATTTGCAGGCCAGGCACACACAAGGTGGCATGTAGCAAAAAGTCGTATAACAATTCCTCGGCAACAGCCGATGGGTTAGAGGTATCGAATATATCGCCCGACACGATGAGGGCGTCGGGTTGTTGCTCTTTCAGCACATCCACAAGCCACGACAAAAAGTGTCTGTGTTCAAGTGTGCGGCTATAGTTATGGAAAGTGTTGCCTAAGTGCCAATCGGCAGTATGCAGTATCTTCATTTTGATAGAGATGTTTTTATGGATGCAAAGTTACGCTATGCAACGGAAAAACAGAAAATATTTTGGGTAGAAGTAAGAGCGAAAATAAAAATTTGCAATGCATATCGTTGGGTTGAAAAGTTTATTTGGCAGAGCTAAGTAGGTGCTCATAATTA
>DJEH01000052.1:1580-3790 GCA_002431845.1 Prevotellaceae bacterium UBA5903
TAATTTTGAACACCTACTTATACTTATTACGCAATATCAGCGTAAAAACAAATAAAATACCTTATTGTGTAAATTTTACGCTAAACATATTTGGATGGTAAAATAAAACACGCTACCTTTGCAGTGTAAATTTTACACAAACGCATTATATGATGACAGAACAACAATATTGTTACAAATATCCCCACCCAGCCGTAACAACCGACTGCGTGATATTTGGCTTTGACGGACAGAGTCTGCAAGTGCTGCTTGTAGAGCGAGGTATAGAGCCTTATAAAGGACATTGGGCATTTCCGGGAGGCTTTCTTAACCCCGACGAAACCGCCGAAGAAGGTGCCCGGCGCGAGCTCAAGGAGGAAACGGGCCTCTGTGGTGCTTACATAGAACAATTTCATACTTATACCAATCCCCACCGCGATCCGCGCGAAAGAATCATCACCATAGCCTACTATGCCCTTGTGCGCAAACAGGAGGTTTGCGGAGGTGACGATGCGGCACAAGCCCGTTGGTTTAGTATAGACCAAATGCCACCACTCGCTTTCGATCACGACCAAATATTTGCTGATGCCTTGCGTCAATTGCGCGAGCGCATACACTTTCAGCCCATTGGCTTTGAATTGTTGCCCCCAAAATTTACGATGAAGGCGCTGCAACTGCTCTACGAAACTATATTGGGCGTGACGTTTGACCGACGCAATTTTTCAAAAAAAATGATGCATTTCGGACTGCTCAATCCGCTCGACGAAACCACTGCTACTACCGCCAAACGCGCTGCTCAACTCTACTCGTTTAACGAGCAAAAGTATAATGAACTAAAAACCAAAGGCTTTCAGCTTGAGTTTTAATTTCAGCAACAACCCATCATTACTAACCTTTAACTACTTACACCCTATGCAGCTAAAAAACCTTTTGCTTAGCGTTGTCATTGGCGACATAAGCGGCATGCCCTACGAGTTTGGCGATAGAACCAAGGACTATCATGCCATTAATTTGCTCCATCCCTATAACACCTACACCGACGACACTGTGTGCACTTTTGCTTGTGCTGAGGCCTTGCTCCACAACAAGTCTATGGCAATGTGCTTGTGGATGAGAGGGCGCGAAGACCCCAACCGAGGCTATGGCGGACGCTATGCATATTGGCTCCACACCGCTCCCATACCCCCCTCTTACCACTCGTTTGGCAATGGAAGCGCCATGCGCTGTGCCGCTGCAGGCTTTATGGCGCAAACCAAGGAGCAGTGCATAGAGCTTGCCACGCTCACAGCTTTGCCCACCCACGATCACCCCGAGGGCATAAAAGGAGCCGTTGCCACTGCACTTGCCATTTATTATGCCATGCACGATAAAGACAAGGCTTTTATTCGCCGAAACGTGCTTGGCTACTACTATTCTGAATGGATGTATAAGGCATATACCGACATTCAGCCCACCTATCAGTTTGACGAAACCTGCCAACAAACCGTGCCTGCAGCCCTCATCTGCTTTCTTGAAAGCCGCAACTTTGCCGATTGCCTAAAACTTGCCATCGCTTTGGGGGGCGATGCCGACACGCTTGCAGCCATAGCTGCTCCTATGGCATACGCCCACTTTAGGCAAATGCCGAAAGAGTTAATAAACAATGCTAAACGCAAACTGCCCCAATGGATGCTTGCGCTTAACGATGAGTTTGATAATAGTGTGGCGGGCAAGCGTATTTATCGAGGTGTTGTTCGTCCGCAGTTCACTCCCGAGAAGATAGAACGTTTAAAGCCCGACGAAGTATTTGTGTTTGGCAGCAACTTAGAGGGCATACATGGAGGTGGAGCTGCGCGCATGGCACACATACACTTTGGCGCTCAAATGGGTCAAGGCGTGGGCATGCAGGGGCAGAGCTATGCCATACCCACCATGCAGGGTGGGGTAGAGACCATTCGTCCCTATGTAGACCATTTTGTGGCTTATGCCAAACAACACATTGAGTGTTTTTTCTTCGTAACACGTATAGGTTGTGGTATAGCCGGATTTTCAGTCAAGGAGATAGCCCCCTTATTTGCCCATGCAGCGGAGTTACCAAACGTGTGTTTGCCCAAGAGTTTTGTTGAATGCTTAGAGAGTGATAAACGCAGATAAAAAAGAAGCATTTATCACAACAATATGTAATGTGCCACTACCCGAAAAGCTAAGTGGTAAGATAAACATACGTATGTAGTTGGCGTATCACGCCCGTG
>DJEH01000052.1:3879-5136 GCA_002431845.1 Prevotellaceae bacterium UBA5903
GCCCATGATACGCGCGTATCACGGCCGTGATACGCCAACTAAATGCGCAAGTTGTGTTGGTGCAACCGTACGATGGGGGCGGGACGAACGTTATAAAGCGTTGAAAACCAACGATTTGGACGTAAGGAAAAAGAGGGGTAGATAGATTTAAGCCTTCAGCCTATTAGCCCTCAAAAACAACAAAACCAATAGTAGTTGCGTTTTTATAGTACTCAAAACGAGCCAACCAATGGTGATAAATCACATTTTTAGGCACAAAAGTTTCTCTACTTTTGGCTATCAACACTATTTTGTTGTATTTTTGTACGAAATTAGCTTTAATGTACTATTTTCATTCATCATTAGGAAATGACTACAAAGCATAGAAAATACAGAAAAGCCGGCAAATTCGGTACCATCACCACCTGTATCAGCACTACCTTGGTGTTGATACTTTTGGGCATAATCGTGTTGTTTGTCACCGTGGGCACTAACTACAGCCAGCAGTTGCGCGAAGGCTTAACGGTAGAGGTAATGCTCAGCGACAGTATAACCCCCTCGCAGTTTGTGCAGACGCAAGCCGCATTGCGCCAGGCCGACTATTCGCGCCGGGTGGTGTATATATCAAAGGAGCAGGGCATAAAGGATATGAGCGATGTCATGGGCAATGAGCTTGGCTCGTTTGAGGGATATAGCCCTATACCAGCCGAATTTGAGGTATATCTTAAATACGATTATGCTAATGCCGACAGCATAAGCCATATAAAAGCAGAGATGGTAAAACTGCCAGCAGTAACCGAAGTGAGCTATCCGCAAGACATCATGGAAAGCCTTGACCGCACCATTCCCGCTGTGGGTTTGGGGTTGTTGGTATTGGCTGGATTGTTGGCATTGGTATCGTTTTCGCTTATCAACAATATTATACGCATGAGCGTTTACGCTCGTCGCTACAGCATACACACCATGAAACTTGTGGGCGCCAAATGGAGCTTTATCCGTCGCCCGTTTATGTGGCAAGCCTTGCGTATAGGGTTGGTGGCAGCGTGCATAGCCAGTTGTTTGTTAGGATACCTTATATATTATCTGCAATATCAAGCTGGCGCAGGCGACATATATCTAAACGAACTCATAACGCCAGATGTGTGGGTAGCTACGCTTGGCATAATATTTATATGTGGCATATTGCTCACGCTTTGGTGTGCATACCTCTCGGTTAATCATCATTTACATCTAAAGGGCGATGAGGTGTACATTAAATAAGTAGGTGTTCAAAATTAA
>DJEH01000048.1 GCA_002431845.1 Prevotellaceae bacterium UBA5903
ATTAATTTTGAACACCTACTTAGGATTTGCTTTTATGATTAATCCGCTACAAACAGATATAACATATTTAAAGGGAGTAGGCCCTTTAAGAGCAAAGGTATTGGGTGAAGATTTAGGTATCTTCACCCTTCGTGATATGTTATATAATTTCCCCTATAAGTATATTGATAGAAGTGTAATTCATCGTATATGCGACCTTGTGGAGGGAATGCCTTATGTATTGTTGAAGGGCCAAATAGTTGCTAAAAATATTGAGGGAAACGGACGCAGAGAACGCTTGGTTGCAACCTTTTCGGACGGAACGGGCTATGTTGATTTGGTATGGTTTAATTATATCAAGTCTTTTGATAAGAAAATTCAATATAATCGCACTTATATCTTATTGGGCAAGCCTAATAATTTTAAAGGTCGTTATAGCATAGCACATCCCGAACTTGAAGATGCAGAGCAAGCGCAGAACGAACCATTGACAATGCAACCCCACTATCATACGTCTGAACGTATGAAAAAACAAGGATTTACTTCGCGAACGATAGAGGACTTGGTGAAGAAAGCATTCGAAATGCTAAAGGGAAAGGACGTGCCCGAATCTCTGCCTGTTTATATAAAGGAGCGCTACAACCTACTACCGCTTGATGAAGCTTTGCACAAAATTCATCATCCGAAACAAGCCATTGATTTGCCTGAAGCTACACGACGTTTAAAATTTGAGGAACTCTTTTATCTTCAACTCGACATCTTGCGTTATACCCAAAACCGCAAGATGTGTTGCGATGGTTATGTGTTTCAGCATGTAGGCAAGTTCTTT
Source organism: Prevotellaceae bacterium UBA5903 (assembly GCA_002431845.1). GTDB lineage: Bacteria > Bacteroidota > Bacteroidia > Bacteroidales > Bacteroidaceae > Alloprevotella. The sequence continues at coordinate 809 of DJEH01000048.1, forward strand.
ATGGATTTTTACCATAACTATTTGCCCTTTGAACTCACCAATGCTCAAAAGCGTGTGATAAAGGAGGTGAGAAAGGATGTTTCTACAGGCAGACAAATGAATCGCTTGTTACAAGGTGATGTGGGTAGTGGCAAAACAATGGTGGCATTGCTCTGTAGTTTGCTGGCATTAGATAATGGCTTTCAAGCTTGCATCATGGCTCCCACCGAAATATTGGCAGAACAACATTTTCAGTCGATAAAGGAATATCTTGAACACATGCCTATTCATGTAGAGTTGCTAACAGGAAGTGTTAAAGGTAAACATCGCAAGGAGGTGCTACAAGGAGTCAAGGATGGCACCATACAGGTATTAGTGGGTACGCATGCACTGATAGAACCAACGGTAGACTTTTACAACTTAGGTTTTGTGGTTATTGACGAACAACATCGGTTTGGCGTAAAGCAACGTGCCATGTTGTGGAACAAAAATACACGCCCCCCACACATCTTAGTAATGACTGCCACTCCAATTCCTCGCACACTTGCTATGACCGTATATGGCGATTTGGATGTGAGTGTGATAGACGAATTGCCTCCTGGCAGAAAGCCCATACAAACACTTCACTATAGGCAGATAGATCGTGGTAAACTTTATCAGGGTATTGACTATCAGTTGCGTTTGGGTAGACAAGTTTATGTGGTATATCCTTTGATTAAGGAGAACGAAAAACTTGATTTGAAGGACCTTGAAACTGGCTACAACCAACTTGTAGACGTTTTTAAAAACTACAAGGTGGGTATGGTTCATGGCAAAATGAAACCTGCTGACAAAGATGCGGCAATGAACCTATTTAAGGAGGGTAAGACACAAATTTTAGTGTCTACTACTGTGATAGAGGTTGGTGTTAATGTGCCTAATGCTTCGGTAATGGTTATTGAAAATGCTGAACGCTTTGGACTGGCACAACTGCATCAGCTGAGAGGGCGTGTGGGGCGTGGTGCAGAGCAGTCTTATTGCATATTAATGACAAAAGATAAACTTTCTGAAACCTCATATCGTCGTATGCGCATTATGGTTGATAGCACTGATGGCTTTGTCATAGCAGAAGAAGACATGAAGCTACGTGGGCCTGGTGATTTGGAGGGTACTGCGCAAAGTGGCATGCCATTCGACTTAAAGATTGCAAACATCGTGAAGGATAAAGAGTTGCTTGAGGTTGCTCGTGAAGCAGCATCGGACGTACTTGATAATGATCCTCAACAAAATTTGCCACAAAATGAAATTGTTTGGGACCATTTGCAAATGCTTAAAAAGAATATGATTAACTTCTCTGCTATTTCATAAGGAACAATGAAAGATTTAAGTGTATGTAAGGCGATAAAGCAATTCCTTAAGAATTGGACCTTACCTGTTGCTATCTGTTCTGGAGTTGTGGCATATCTCGTATATGCACATTTGCCCATTTTAGATTTTACAAGGCCTTATGCCTTTAAGGTTGTGGCATTTGTTCAGCCCATTCTTATTTTTACAATGTTGTTTTTATCTTTCTGCAAGATAGATATACGCACATTGCGCCCAAGAATTACGCACTTATGGCTATTGCTTATACAATGCGTTTCATTTTCTGCAATGTGTATAATATTACACTTTTTTCCATCTATACACGCAAGGGTGCTGATAGAGTCTGCTATGTTGTGTATGATTTGTCCTACAGCAACTTCAGCTTCTGTTGTTACACAAAAGCTTCAAGGTGATAGTGCAGACATTATCATGTATACGTTGCTTATCAATCTTGTTGTAGCTATATTGTTTCCTTTGTGCATTCCGTTAATATATCTTCACGGAGGGCAAACTTTTATTGCATCCTTTATGCTTATTATGGTTAAAGTATTCCCGATGCTTATCTGTCCATTAATTGTTGCCCAACTTGTTAGGTGGTTGTTACCTCGTTTTCACCAACACTTGCTGTCGTTCCACGATTTAGCGTTTTATATTTGGGCCGTTTCTTTAGGCTTGGCCATTGCAGTTACAACACGCAGCATTGCGCATACCAATCATTCAATAAGCGAACTAATAGGAATAGGCTTTATATCCTTGTTTTGTTGCATTTTGCAATTTTCCTTAGGACGTATAATTGGTAGGCGGTATAAACGTTCTGTAAGTACATGCCAGGCATTGGGACAAAAGAACACTGTGGTCGCTATATGGATGGGATATACCTTTTTAAGCCCAATTACTTCTATAGCTGGTGGCTTTTATAGTGTATGGCACAATTTGTATAACACGTATCAACTTCGTAAGCAATCAAAAAAAAATAGCAGAAGAAACACAACTGCTTAAAAACCATAAATTTAGCTTAAGAAACGTAAGAACCTATGCTTACTAAACATCTAAAAAACTTAAATATTTTGTAATAGAAATTTAACAAAACGCTTTGAGTTTCGCTTGCCAAGTACTAATTTTGCAGCATAACACAATAGAACCCACTTTATATGGATTTTTTCTATCTTGGAATATTACTATTCCTTATTGTATTAGCCACATTCGATTTGTCTGTAGGTGTGGCCAATGATGCGGTGAACTTTTTGAGTCCAGCGGTAGGAGCTAAAGCCGCAAAATTCCGTACTATTCTTATTGTTGCAGCTATTGGTATATTTGTAGGTGCAAGCACTTCGAGTGGCATGATGGATATAGCACGCCATGGTGTGCTCAATCCAAACTACTACACGCTCAACGATGTGATGTGTATATTCTTGGGTGTTGCCGCAACAGATGTTATATTGCTTGACATCTTCAATACATTGGGTATGCCAACATCTACAACCGTCTCAATGGTATTTGGCTTGTTAGGCGGTAGTACAGCTTTGGCTTTCTCTAAAATTATTAGTGATGGGCATACCTACGCACAATTGATTAATACGGATAAGGCGTTGAGTGTAATCATTGGCATATTCTTGTCTGTTGCCATAGCATTTGTGTTTGGTTTAATTGTTATGTGGATTACACGTGTAGTTTTCACGTTCCACTACAAGAAGCACTTGCGTTATAGTATCGCTATCTTTGGTGGTTTAAGCATTACTTCAATATTTTATTTCCTTTTGGTAAGCGGATTGCGCACAAGCCCAATACTTTCTTATATAGGTTGGACGCCAGAGTGGATAGATGCGCATAGGGCTAACATATTGCTCATAAGCTTTTGCTCATTTACCGTATTAATGGAAATACTACATTTGCTAAAGGTTAATATATTCCGAATTGTTGTATTGTTCGGAACGTTTGCTTTAGCTATGGCTTTTGCAGGAAACGACTTGGTCAATTTTATTGGTACTCCCTTGGCAGGTCTTGAATCCTTTATTGATTTTACAAACAATGGTAGCGGATATACACCAGACAACTACATTGTGAGTGTGCTTGCAGGCGAAAGTCATTTGCCATATAAGCATGTATTCCTTATAGGTGCTGGCGTTATTATGACTGTGGCTATTTGCACATCTAAAAAGGCACATAAGGTGGTTGAAACAACTGTAAACCTTTCAAGACAAGACGAGGGAGAGGAAGTGTTTTCATCATCACGCTTAGCGCGTCGCACAGTTAGAGCCGTACTGAATACAACAAATGTGGTGTCAAAGTATGTGCCTCAATGTGTTTCGAGCTGGATTAACACACGTTTCAGTCAAGATGGTGTAATGCTTGAAGAAGGTGCTGCATTCGACCAAGTGCGTGCAGCAGTTAATTTGGTATTGGCTGGTTTGCTTATCGTTGTAGGTACAACTTTGCAACTTCCTTTATCAACCACTTATGTAGCTTTCATGGTGGCAATGGGTTCATCTTTGGCTGATAGAGCATGGGGACGTGAAACCGCTGTTTATCGTATTACGGGTGTTATTACTGTAATTGGTGGTTGGTTCATAACGGCTGGAGCTGCTTTTATCGTAAGTTTCTTAATAGCTACGGTTAATCATTGGGGTGGCTTCATTGCCATGATAGTGGTGATGTGCGTTGTCGCTCTAGTAGTGATAAACAACAATCGCAAGTTCAAGAATAAGCAAGAACAAGATAATGTAGACTTGTTGTTCCGTCAGTTGGTTCGTAGCCACGATAAGGCTGAAACATGGCAGTTGCTTCTTGAGCACGTTCGCCGCACGCAAAGCAGTGTATTAGACTTTACACGTGTAACCTTCCGCAACATAACCCAAGGTTTGATGCACGAAAATATGCGTCAATTGCGTACGGCTTCTCACGACATAGAAAATGAGAAGAGCACGTGGAAACGCTATCGTCGTAAGGAAATCCTTGGTATGCGCAAGATTGATTACTTAATAGCGGTAGAAAAGAATACGTGGTTCCACTTAGGATGTAACAACGCCACACAGATTATATATGGTCTGAAGCGTATGCTTGAACCATGCGTAGAGCACGTTGATAACAATTTTAATCCGTTACCTCAGAACTATATTGATGAGTTCATTCCTATTTGCAACGATGTAGACTCATTCTTAGAGGGTGCACAACGCATGATTTCTTCAGGTAACTTTGAAGGAGTGGATGAATTGTTGGTTGAAGGTAATGCAATAAAAAGTAGAATATCGCAAATCCGTCATGCACAGCAAGATCGTATGCAACGCGAAAATTCAAATATCAAGGTAGCGTTGCTTTACCTTTCTACTTTGCAAGAAACGCAAGAACTCATGTCGGCTTCTCGACATATATTGCGTGCAAGCAAACGCTTTCAAACACAATGATAAGTTGAAATGATAAATAAAAAACTCCAAGAGTAGATGATACTTCTTGGAGTTTTTTATTTGGGTAGAATAGATGGTATTTAAAACAGAAATTATTGGAATTACCCTCTATGCGTTGTGCAGTAGAATAGTTGAAACCTACAAAGAGTATTTACAGAACTATTTCTTACTAAGCGGTATTAATCAGAGCTATATAGTGTATGCCTTATAATTATGTTCAATATTAATTGATATGCCTTAGCACATTGTTTCCGCCAGAACCACAGGCTTCATCGGTCACGTAGCCCGCTACGCTCCCTTTTCAGCCTATGCTTCTG
>DJEH01000110.1:0-19779 GCA_002431845.1 Prevotellaceae bacterium UBA5903
AATTTTGAACACCTACTTAACAACTCTATTGTGTTGCAAATTTAAGCCAACACCATAAGATGACAAAGTGTTTCTTTTATGATTTGACACTATAGATCCTATAAGTACTTGTTTTGTAAAGCGTAGATTAAAAATATGCACAAATATCGTGTGCTACCATCTTTAAGATAGCAATTTTATCTACCTATCCGACATGCTGATGAGTGCGCGTACTTTCTCGTTGAAATCGCTGCTTTGCAGCAGTTTGTCGAGTGTAATGTGCATGCGATAGCGCCAATATTGATTGGGATTGGCGGGCACGTTGATTTGTTCCTCTTCGGGGTGAGAACTGCGCAATGATGGCGATATGGCAAACCAATCTTGCAGGGCAATAAGGCAAAGCATAGAGGGCGATTGTAGGTGTTGCGCCACAATTTCTTCGCATATCTCGGGGGTGGCTTCGGTGGGAGCACAGCCAGTGTGATGGAGTGCTTGTTCCCAAAATGCTTGTGTTTGTTCAGTGTTCTCGGTCCACCAAAGTCGCAATGGAGGCATGTCGTGAGTGCCAATAGTAGATACCGACAAATAAGGGTTGTCTGAAAGCCTACCAAAGCGCAAACCATAGGCTTTGGGCATTCGCTGAATTTCGAGCGATAGAATTTGCAGTCTTTCAAGCACGCCCTTAACTGATGTAGGCACCATGCCAAGGTCTTCGGCACAAGGCAACATACCATTTCCGTTGATAGGGTAGAGTTGTAACGATGGGTTGCATGCATCGCTGCTATTTGTTACTGCAGGAACTTTTTTCATCGCTTCGTCTGCCCAGAACTGGTTGTTGCGTTCGTAGAAGAAATGGTCGTGAAGGTGGTCGAAGGCCTGCTTATCAGTATCCGAAAGTGTTTGGTAACGATGCGATAAACGTCCCATTACACGTGGATGAAAAAACAAGGGGTTGTTGTTGTCTGCAACAAACAACACTTCGCAAGCCAAGTCGAGCAGCGCTTGTTGGGTATCATCGTCGTGAACTGTTTTCACAATATTGCGTTGTGAGCGATATTCACCCTTTAACGTATATCCTTGCGGAGTAAGCTCAAGATAAGTTGAAATAAAGCGACTATTTTTTATACTCTCTGCTATGGCTTTAGCTCTTTGCAAAGATATGATAGGTATACATAAATCCTTAACGTTGGCGCCAAAGCCCATATTCCGAATTTCGTTCTCGCTATAAGGCAAAGCAGGGCGAAATTGCCCTAATAGTCCATAAATCTGATTGGTGGGCACCTCCCATATACGGAAAAATCCCAACACATGGTCAATGCGGTAAGCATCGAAATAAAGTGCCATGTGCTTTAGGCGATTGCGCCACCATTGGTAGTTGTCTTTGGCCATTTCCTCCCAATTGTAAGTGGGAAATCCCCAATTCTGCCCATGCACAGCAAAGTCATCGGGGGGTGCACCCGCTTGTCCGTCAAAGTGGAATAGATGTCCATCGGCCCATGCTGGCACGCTATCTCTGCTCACGCCGATGGGGATGTCGCCCTTTAAGATGACGCCTCGTTCGCGAGCCTCGGTATGTACACTAAGCATCTGCTTGTGTAACAAAAATTGCGTGTATGTGTAGAAATCGTATGCCTTTTTTAGTTCAGGGCGTTCAGTGCAGTAGTTTTGTGCGTTATCGGCTTTAGGCGCATTGGATGGCCATGTACGGAAATCTGCCGTATGGTAGTGGTCGCGTAAGGCACAGAATGTTGCATATTGTGGTAGCCAATGTTCGTTGCTACTAACGAACTGCTTAAACGATGAAGTGTGCAAAGTTCTGCTTCCTTCTGCTGCGAACAAATCGTGCAAGAAACTTATTTTCAATGCAAAAGTTTGCTCATAGTCAAGTTGAGGCAATAGGTTGAGTTCGTGCCCGCGTTGCGCATATTTGGCATAAAGAGCTGTGTTACACCATGGTGTCATATCTAGGTAGATAGGATGAAGTGCAAACACCGAGATACCATTATAGGGATACGAGTCGTGCCATGTTCCAGTGCGTGTTGTGTCGTTGATAGGTAGCAGTTGCACGGCTTTCATTCCTGTTTCAGCAGCCCATCGCACAAGTGTTATAAGGTCGCCAAAGTCGCCCACTCCCATACTATGCTCGCTACGCAAAGAGAACACAGGTATCACACAACCAGCCCCCTTCCACTGTGGTAAGGCTATGAGCGGAAACTCGTCTTGACGGATATATGAGAAGTTGGCATCGGTTGAATTTGGGCTGAGTTGTCGGTTGCCACCTTCCTCCCAAATGGTGCGTTCGGGGTGCTGAGCGTCGAGCAGTATATATTTGTATGCCGCCCCCTCTTCAAAGTCAGCCCTTGATAGTGGTAATGCCCATTCGTAAGTGCCAGTGCGTTGTAGCGGTAGAGCCTTCTCTATATGCCAATTGCCTAATCGCTTTGTGCTGCCTACAATAGCCCATTTATAGTTGTCATAGGGTGGGAGTGTGTGAAGCAATAATAAGTGGGGAGCGTTGAGTAGTTGCATGTGCATCTCTTCTCCGCCTCGTGGCAACATGGTACATTCAGCAAATGCCGAACGATGAAACAGCCCGCTCAGTGCCTTGTTGCACCAAGCATCGTTGAAGCAGATGTGTGTGCGGTGGCAAAATCTAAACATTCGCCAATCGTTAGGCTCAATGCGCACCACATGCTTGTTGTTGCCCTCAACGATCTGATATGCATAGCGTATGTATTGGCTATTGTCGGCAACGTTTATCGTAATCGTCCAATTGCTTTGGTCTGAACTATGCAACGTGGCATAGGTTATGTCTTGTTCGTCGATAGCGTATGCAAGTTCGGGTACTTCATTACCCTGAGTGGTGTAGTTGATATTGAATATAAGTGTTTTCAAAGAAAGTGATATTAGTGGTTTCTGTATAAAAGAATGTGGTGTTCGCTTTGTAAGTAGGTGCAAGCACTCTTCGTAACATAAGCAACAATTCATGGTAAACTTAAAAATAAAATGTGAGATAGAGCAATAAATGCAAACAAAAATAAACAGAGGTACTAAAATATTTTGGTTGTCGGATTCTATATTCGGCAGATTCTATTGTGTTTTTTTGAAAAAAAACGCACAAAACACTTTGTAGTAAAACTATATGGTTGTATATTTGCATCAACAATAAGGCTGTACCGGTTAGATTGGGATACTCATCAATAATTACTTGAAAACCGAGTCAACCAGTTATTTCAATGGCGTGCCGATATGCGCTTGCGTAGGGTCGGATTACAGAGATTAGCTGGAGCTCAAATCTTTATTTCGCTCGGAGTTTCATCACATCACTGGTACAGCCATTTTTATGTTTTAAAATCTTAAGGGGTATACGTTGAATATAAAAATGTATACCTTAAAAATATACGCACACATATCCAATGCAAAATGGTTTTATAAAAGTGGCAGCAGCCATTCCATCGGTGAGAGTTGCTGATTGTGCTTACAACATACAGCAAATAGAAAATATCATGGCTACCGCCGAAGGACAAGGCATAGAGATTGTTTGCTTGCCCGAATTGGCTATAACGTCATATACATGCCAAGACCTTTTTCAGCAACAATTGTTGCTTGATGAGGCGGAGTCTTCATTGTTGAAACTCATAGAGTTTAGTCGCAATCTAAATGTGACGGCACTTGTAGGTGTGCCCATTTCGTATGGTAGCATGCTGTTTAACTGTGCAGCCGTAATACAGCACGGCAAAATTTATGGACTTATCCCTAAGACGTTCTTACCTAACTATAAAGAGTTTTACGAAAAGCGTTGGTTTACCTCGGCAGAGGTGTTAGGACAGGGGGTAGAGTTGCGTTTTTGCGGTCAAACAGTACCTTTAAGCAAACATTTACTTTTTAGTACGTCGCATTGCACTTTTGGCATTGAAATATGCGAAGATTTGTGGGCGCCCACCCCTCCAAGCAATCATTTGGCATTGGCAGGAGCCGACATCATTTTTAATTTGAGCGCAAGCAATGAACTCATTGGTAAGGCTAACTATCTGCGTGCGTTGGTAGAAAATCAGAGCGCACGATTGTTGGCAGGCTATGTATATGCTGGCAGTGGATATGGCGAGAGTACACAAGACCTTGTGTTTAGTGGTAGAGCATACATAGCTGAAAATGGTACTTTGTTGGCACAGGCAGAACGCTTTGCCATGTGTGAGCAGCTCATCAGTAGCGAAATTGATGTAGAGCGCTTGCGTGCCGAGCGCCGACTGAATACAACCTTTGCTAGCGCTATCGCTATAGAGCATTTGCCTGCGGTGCAACACATCGAAATAGACGCATACACCAACAACGTGCCTTTTAAACTTACACGCTTTATTGATGCACATCCGTTTGTACCCGAGGGTGAGGAACTCGACGAACGTTGCGAGGAGATAGTATGCATACAGAGCGAGGCTCTTGCTCGACGTATAGAACATACCCATGCCAAAACGGTTGTAGTGGGTATTAGTGGGGGCCTTGATTCTACTTTAGCACTGCTTGTGGCTGTGCATGCTTTTGATCGTTTGGATCGCGACCGCAGAGGTATTGTAGGCGTAACGATGCCTGGTTTTGGTACAACCGATCGTACCTATACCAATGCTATATATCTTATGCAAGAACTTGGTGTTACTATTCGCGAGATTAGCATCGTGCCAGCTGTTACACAACATTTTAAAGACATTGACCACGACATCACTGTGCACGACCTAACTTATGAGAACTCTCAAGCTCGCGAACGCACACAGATATTAATGGATGTTGCAGGACAAATGGGAGGCTTTGTAGTGGGTACAGGCGATCTAAGCGAATTGGCTCTTGGATGGGCCACTTACAATGGTGACCACATGAGCATGTATGGCGTAAACGCCTCAATACCCAAGACCTTAGTAAAGCACCTTGTGAGTTGGGCTGCACGCAATATGGCCGACGATGCAAGTCGTGCAACATTGCTCGACATTGTAGACACACCTATCAGTCCAGAACTTATACCTGCCGACGAAAATGGTAATATTAAGCAAGTGACTGAGGACTTAGTAGGTCCCTACGAACTGCACGATTTCTTTTTGTACTACACACTCCGCTATGGTTTTCGTCCACAAAAGATTTATTATCTTGCATGTCATGCTTTTGATGGAACGGGCAATGGGACGGCCTTTGCAGAAGAAGTGATACTGAAGTGGCTCCGTACATTTTTCCGTCGCTTCTTTACACAACAGTTCAAACGCTCGTGCTTGCCCGATGGTCCTAAAGTGGGTAGTTGCTCGCTCAGTCCGAGAGGCGATTGGCGTATGCCGTCGGATGCTTGTAACGATGCATGGTTGAGCGATTTAGAGGATAAGTAAATGACTGATAAACGTAGAGTTTTTAACAATGAAAAAACATCTATTTTTACTCTTGTTGGCCCTTTTATTACTTCCATTATCGGTTTGTGCTAAGGGCACATTCTTTGTTCGTATTATGCCCGATCGCAATACGCTCTATGCTGGCGATAGTATGTTGGTGTCGGTAGTGCTTTATGCTTCGGCTCCAATAGCAAAGGCTGAATGCACAACAAACTTTAGTATAAAGGGTGGAAACTGCGGAGTGCGCAAACTTAACATTAATCGTGATGCAACGGCAAATCGTGTTCGCGAGGGGCAGAATATATACTACACATTGGTGTGGAACCAATATGTGGTAGCTCCAACAAAAACAGGCCGATATACAGTGCCTACTCAAAAGTTTAAGGCAACATTGCAGCAAGTTGAGAGTATGCCCGACCTTTTTGACCAAATGATGGGAATAACACCAAAATATCGCGAAGAAAAGGTGATAGGAACGTCAGAACCCTACACTTTTGAGGTGACTAGCAAACCCTTGCGCTCTACGCAAGAGATGATGCGAAGTGGAACGGGCGTGCTTTAATGAACATAGCATACATAAAATTATTAAAAAACATGGCTAAAGAATATAATAAGACCGAAGGACATTTGCGCGAATATCGCGAGGATATAGGCAAGGCCATAGAGGTGATGAATAAGGGGGGCGTAATACTGTATCCTACAGACACTATCTGGGGGTTAGGCTGTGATGCAACCAACGAAGAAGCCGTTAAACGCATCTACGAAATAAAGCAACGCAATGATGCAAAGGCTCTTATTACGCTTGTAGACTCTGAGGCTAAAATAGACTTTTATGTGCGCGAGGTGCCAGAGGTGGCATGGCAACTGATAGATGTGGCAGAGCGCCCGCTAACAATTATATACGATGGTGCACGTAATCTTGCTCCAAACCTTTTGGCCGAAGATGGTAGTGCTGGCATTCGCATTACTAAAGAGGAGTTTAGTCGCAATTTGTGCATGCGTATGCGCAGAGCTATAGTCTCAACGTCGGCTAATATCAGCGGCGAACCTTCGCCAAAGTGCTTTGCCGACATTTCGTCTGAGATACTGAATGCTGTAGACTATGTTTGCACTTCGCGACGCAATGAAACACACAATCCTCCCGCCTCAAACATTATTAAATTAGGAGTAGGGGGCGAAGTGAAAGTTATAAGATAAGTAATTAAAAACTTATCAAATATTACCAATAATTAAAGATGTTAGCAGACCAATCTTATTCGTTAAATAATAATGATGTGGATGTTGTAATCGATGCCCAAGAGGGCTCGCATGCAACAAGAGCGTACAATAAGGTGCAGGGTAATAACAAAACTTTGCGCAAATTGTCTGTGTGGATAGCCAAGCATTTAAGCGAAAGGCAGTTTATCTTGATTTTGGCTTTCTTGGTTGGTGTGGGCTCGGCTGTGGCTGCACAAGTGCTAAAGTTGCTTATCAACGAGATAGAGCATATGCTTACTTCGCAGTTTGATGTTACACGTGCCAACTGGTTGTTCTTGGTTTATCCTGTAGTAGGCATTTATCTTACAGCACTTTTTATTAAGTATGTTGTGCGCGATGATATTGGACATGGTGTAACAAAGATACTTTATGCCTTGTCGCGAAGGCAAGGTAATATACGTGGACACAACTGCTGGTCGAGTGTAGTAGCATCTGCATTAACCATTGGTTTTGGTGGTTCGGTAGGTGCTGAGTCGCCAATCGTACTGACGGGTTCGGCCATAGGTAGCTCGTTAGGACGTTTGTTCAATCTTGACCATAAAACCATGATGCTACTTATAGGTTGTGGCGCTTCGGGAGCAGTAGCGGGCATCTTTAAGGCGCCTATCGCTGGCTTAATGTTTACGCTCGAGGTGCTGATGGTAGACCTCACGATGGCTTCGTTGCTGCCATTGTTGGTGAGCTGTTTAACTGCAACTTGTATTACGTATGCGTGGACGGGTATGAGTCCAATGTTCAACTTTGTGCTGAACGATCCCTTTGCCGTAGACCGTGTGCCTACATCTGTAATGTTGGGAGTTTGCTGCGGATTTATATCACTCTACTTTACACGAGTGATGAACTCTTTTGAGCAAGTATTTGGCCGATTGAACAACATGTATGCTAAGTTAGCTCTGGGTGGGGTGGTTCTTGCAGTGCTAATTTATTTCTTCCCACCGCTTTATGGCGAAGGATATAGCACTATTTCAATATTGCTTAATGGTAGTTCAAGTAATGAAGCCAACATGGTGCTCAATAATTCGTTATTCTACGGACATCAAAACTTATTGCTTGTTTACTTAGGATTGATTATTTTGCTAAAAGTTTTTGCCACTACTGCTACTAATGGTGGTGGAGGATGTGGTGGTACATTTGCTCCGAGTTTGTTTTTAGGCTGTATAGGTGGCTTTGTATTTTCGCGTTTATGGAACGAATACGGGCTATGGAGTACCACTGTGCCCGAAACAAATTATGCCTTATTGGGCATGGCGGGTGTGATGAGTGGCGTGTTTCATGCACCATTAACAGGCGTGTTTTTGATAGCAGAGCTAACGGGAGGATACCAACTCTTTATCCCACTTATGATAGTGTCGGTTGCCTCGTATCTTACTATCAATGCTTTTGAAAAACATAGCATTTATGCCATGCGTTTGGCACGTAAAGGTGAATTGCTCACACACCACAAAGATCGTTCAGTGCTTACGCTCATGACGCTTGATTCGATTATAGACAAGGAGCGCCCGTTGCTTCATCCCGATATGTATTTGGGACAGATTGTGCAGGCAGTTTCTACAAGCAAATCCTTGCACTTTGCTGTAGTAGATATGAAAGGCGGCATGTTAGGTGTGATAAATGTGAATAAAATACGTAAGATAATCTTTCGTAGCGAGTTATACCGCATGTACAAGGCTTCGCAGCTCATGCGGCAACCCGAAATGATATTGAGAACCAACGACAATATGCAAACAGTGATGAATAAGTTTGCACACTGCGATGCGGGCACGTTGCCAGTATTAAAGCCAGATGGTACGTTTGTTGGTTTTGTTTCGCGTACGCGCCTTTATTCATCCTATCGTCAGGTGATGAAGGACTTTTCAGAAGAATAGAGTATTCCCTTTTGTGTTGCGTAAAGAGGGTTTTACATAACAAATAAAATACATACGATTGTGGAATTATATGGTTTGTTAGGATATCCGCTTGGACATAGTTTCTCTGCAAAATATTTTGCAGAAAAGTTTGAGCAAGAACATATAGATGCTGAATACAAAAACTTTGAATATCCATCGGTTGAGGAAGCAATGCAATACTTGCTAAAGCAACCAAAGTTGGTGGGATTTAATGTTACGATACCTTACAAGCAAGAGGTGATGCCTTATTTAAATGGACTCTCGGCCGAGGCAGAAGCCATAGGAGCTGTGAATGTGGTATGTGTGAAGCATAATGCAGAGGGTGCTCCATTGCTATATGGCTGCAACTCTGATGTGATAGGTTTTACTAATTCAATACAACCTTTGATTAATCCCGATGTGCATAAAAAAGCTTTGGTATTGGGTACAGGTGGAGCCTCAAAAGCTGTGATTTTTTGTTTGAAACAATTAGGCATAGACCCTATATATGTTAGTAGAACTGCTATAGCTGGACGACTTACTTATGCCGATTTGACTGAGGATATAATGAGCACTCACAAGGTAATTGTGAATTGCTCGCCAGTGGGTATGTATCCCAAGGTTGATAATTGTCCGGATATACCTTATCAATGGATAGGAACCGATCATTTGTTGTATGATTTGGTGTATAATCCGCTTGAAACGCTATTTATGAAACGTGGCGCAGAACGTGGCGCAATGGTAAAGAATGGACTTGAAATGCTACATTTACAAGCAGAGGCTGCTTGGGATATGTGGCATAACAATGAATGGTGAGAACCTAATTTTTACTCAAACACCTATTTAATGGATAATATGGATAAACAAACCCTTTTAAAAACTTTAGGCTTTGAGGATTTTACACCTATGCAGCAACAGATGGCTGAGGCTGCTAGGAGTAAGGGTGGTGTAGTTCTTTTGTCGCCAACGGGCTCAGGAAAGACAGTAGCCTACCTTTTCCCATTGGTAAATAACATAAATGTTGCTATCGATGGATTGCAAGCGGTGGTGATTGTACCTACCCGTGAATTGGCATGTCAAAGCGAAGAGGTGCTTAAAAGCATGAAGTCGGGCATACGTTCGTTATCTTTGTATGGCGGACGTCCAACGATGGAGGAACACCGCAAAATTAAGGAAGTGCATCCACAAGTAGTGTTTGCTACTCCAGGACGATTGAATGACCATTTGACTAAAGAAAACTTGAATGCCTTTGGCGTAAAGCTATTGGTGATTGATGAGTTTGATAAGTGTCTTGAGCTAGGATTTCAAAACGAAATGGAACAAACTTTGAGGCATTTTAAGCATATTGCTCAATGTTGGCTGATGTCGGCAACTGATGCGGAAGCTATACCTCAGTTTATGGCAAAGGTGGTGCAGACATTTCGCAAACTTGACTTTCTATCGGATACAAACTATATTGAGAAGCGTGTAGAACTATGGAAGGTGCTCTCGCCTGAAAAGGATAAATTGCAAACCTTAGGACAAATACTAACATACGTAAAGGGACAACCAACAATAGTTTTTGTAGCTTACAGAGAAAGCGTAGAGCGTGTAGGCAAGTGGCTACAATCAGAAAGATTCCCCGTAGTGATGTATCATGGCGGAATGGAGCAGGAAGTTCGCGAAAGAGCATTGTATAAATTTAGGAGTGGGGCTGCAAATATCCTTGTTAGCACAGATCTTGCGGCTCGTGGGTTGGATATTCCAGAGGTGCGCGTAGTTGTTCATTATCATCTCCCTCTGAAAAAAGAAGACTTTATACATCGCAATGGGCGTACAGCACGTTGGGATGCTGAAGGGGCTATCTATATGATTGTAGGACCAACAGAACAAGTTCCAGAATATGCGGCTGACGCAAAAGAAAAGGTGCTTGACGCAGCAGCCAAACTGCAACCTACGCAACCACTTTATACTACGTTATATATTGGTCGTGGCAAGCGCGACAAACTCAGCAAGGGCGATGTTTTGGGTTTCTTATGTAAGAAAGGTGGACTTAAATCATCGGATATAGGACGTATAGATGTGGGGCCACACCATGCTTATGTAGCTGTATTGCGCACTCGCATAAAAGATGTGTTGAAACTTGTTGCAGGCGAGAAAATAAAAGGCATGAAAACCTTGATAGAGGAGATGCGGAAGTAAGAAAACGATAAGAGAATAAATAAAATGAATATAAATATAAACGACATCACATTGCAACAAGCCGCCCAAGAGGGTATGGATGCTTTTCTTGATGCAATAGTTGGTGCAATGAAAGGTAATGTAGGACAACAACTTACGGCAGAAGCTATGCAGACGCTTAATCCACAACAGATAACTTTGTGGGGCTATATGATTTTGCGTGACGAATTGATGGATGGAGGCTTTGTTCAACTTATCTACAATGGTTATGGACCATTCTTCTTTGATAATCCCTTTGCAAAGGCTATGCGCTTGTGGGGATTGCACGACCTGTCAAAGATGATTTATAAGGCTAAGAAAGTATATGACGAAAATAAGCAAGACCTAACCAAAGAGCGTACAGACGAAGAGTTTATGGCGCTATTTGAGCAATACCCTGCTTTTGATGATTTGGATGATGAGTTCGTTGAAGAAGAAGAAAACTTTACGTCAATGGTGGCTCACTATGTAGATGAACATATTGCTGATTTTGTAAATATAGAAAAAGAATAGTAAATTTGCATGATAAAGACAAATAGCAAATATTGATCTATGGGAAAAAGTAAAATATTGCCAACATCGCGTATAAATATCAAAAACAAACGTGCCGAACACGACTACTTGGTTATTGATAAATTTACGGCAGGCATAGTGCTTACAGGTACAGAGATAAAAAGCATTAGGGCTGGTAAAGCAAGTCTTGTGGATACTTTCTGCTATATTAATAATGGAGAAATGTGGATGAAGAATGCCTATATTGCAGAATATGAATTTGGTTCTTATAATAACCATTCAACTCGTCGCGATCGTAAATTACTGCTTAATCGTAAGGAAATACGTTCGTTGCAAGAGGATACCAAATCTCCGGGTTTTACTATAGTGCCTTTGCGCATGTTTATTAATGAAAATGGGCTGGCAAAGGTTGTTGTCGGACTATGCCGAGGTAAGAAAGAGTATGATAAACGCAATACACTTAAAGAAAAGCAAGATCGTCGTGAGATGGATCGTGCTATGAAGGTAAGAGGTAAATACTAATATAGGATAGGTAATTGTCATCAGCGAATGTGATGCACGATTACCTATTTTTTAGATGAAAATAAACGTAAATGATGAGAAGAATAATCTTTTTATGCTTGCTGAATATATTGTCTGCAAATGTAAGAACGTTGGGTAACGATTGTATGTCAGAAGCTTATACCTACAACCCACAAAGTCAAACCATTAAGGGTATGCAAATGTGGTATGCTCCTATGATTGGAAGTAATGAGAAAAAAGCAGAAAACAAAAAACGTTTGACAGCAGAATTAGACACCTTGAAGGCAATAGGGGTTAATACAATAAGTGTATTAGCAGGTGCAAAGTTTGTGCCTACTCCTACAGATAGTATGCACTTGACTGATGGGTATCTCACGTTAATGGGCAATGATGAGCATTTGCTTAAAGGCTTAGATTATGTTTTGAATGAACTCCATAAGCGCCAAATGAAAGCAATTATTAGTATTTCGCAGCAGTGGGATAATGCTAACAATACGGATGTTAGCTTGTTTGTAAAAAAAGTAATTGAGCGGAAAAATTGTTATTCTAAGGTCGCTTATCAATCAGATACTACCATTGCGGCATGGCAAATTAGTGATGCCTTTTATACAAGAAGTAAAGATACGCTACAATTGTATGTTGATTGGTGTGTTAAGCAAGCTAATTTGTTAAAAGATTGTGGGTTTAAGCAACCTATAGCCATAGCTTATGCTCCTATAGATGTAACAGAAAATAGTGATGAGCAAATGTTTCAGAATGTGATGAGCTATGATTGTTTCGACCTCGTATTTGTAGCACTTAACCCTTATAAAATGCGATGGGTAATGCCTGGTGACTTGTATAATGCACTTGGAAAAATATACCTTAAGGTCTCTGATAAACTGCAAGCCTATATGCGAATAGCTCAAGGGTTAGATAAGCCTTTTGCACTTTATGATTGTGCCTATCCACGCACGGCCATGTTTACTCGCCCACGCACGAACACTGATAGTCGAGATGCCTATTTTACTTATCTGCTGAACTTATATGCAGATACGTATTCAAATAATCATTCACTATTTAAAGGTATTGTATTCAATGGGTGGGGTGGAAATGTGACGCAAAATAAAGATAGTTGGGTAAAGCCTTATGACTTTACAGCAGAATATCCTAATGAAACAAAAGGGCGATATTCCATTTTTAACAAAGATATTTCAACTCTTAATGTTTTGAGGTCTGCTTGGAGCAAATGATTTTGATAATTTTATGTGTTTATACTTGATGGTTTGTAAGTTATAATATGGTTTGCAAGTTAAAAGAGTTAAAAACATAGCACATTGAAATAATGTAAATGCTTGGGCTTTGTATATAAAAGCTACTTTTGCTTTCAGATATAAAAACAAAAATATAATCAACAATATTATGATACGTAAATATTTGCCTTTATGGGCTTTGGCTTTAACATTGGGATTGCAAACTCCTGCAATGGCAGCTACTGCAGTACCTTCAAACCCTGTGGATTTGACAACTGCAGCCGAAAATGCGGTTAATTCAGTTGTTTATATTAAAGTAACAACCAATGGGAAAACGCAAACCATTCAATATAGCGATCCTTTTGAAGACTTCTTTGGCGACTTTTTTGGCCGTGGTAATGGTGGAAAACAACAACGACAAATACAAACTCCTAAACAAACAGGTGCTGGATCTGGCGTTATCTTGACAGAGGATGGTTATATTGTAACAAATAACCATGTTGTAGAAAATGCTGACGAAATGACGGTAAAACTCAACGATAACCGCGAATTTAAGGCACGTATTATAGGTACGGATAAGTCTACAGACTTGGCATTGATAAAAATTGAAGCTAAAGGTTTACAGCCTATAAAGGTGGGCAACTCTAATGATCTTAAACTTGGAGAATGGGTGCTTGCTATAGGCAATCCTTTCAGTTTAACATCTACAGTTACAGCAGGCATTGTGAGTGCAAAAGCACGTACGCTTAATGCCACTCCAGGTAGCATAGACAGTTTTATTCAAACTGACGCTGCTATCAATCCTGGCAACTCTGGCGGTGCATTGGTTAATGCAAAGGGTGAGTTGGTAGGTATTAATGCCATGTTGTATTCACAAACAGGTTCATTCTCTGGTTATGGCTTTGCTATTCCAACGGCTATTATGAACAAGGTCGTAGAAGATCTTCGTAAGTATGGAACCGTGCAACGTGCATTGCTTGGTATAGCTGGTACAGATGTGTCTAACTATATTGACCAACAAAAGGAGAAGGGTAAGGATGTAGATCTTGGAACTGTAAATGGCATCTATGTAGCAGAGGTAAGTGCTGATGGCGCAGCTTCAGATGCCGGTATGAAAGAAGGCGATGTTATTACGGCTATTGATGGAAAGAAGATAGAAAAATTTGGCGAACTACAAGAACTCTTGACCAATCATCGTCCAGGAGATAAAATCAAGGTAACTTATCTGCGTGACAAGAAGCAACATACTGCTGAACTTACTCTCCGCAACATCCAGGGTACAACTACAGCCGTTCAGACGCTTGATACTGAATCTATGGGTGCAGCTTTACGTCCACTAACAAATAGTGAAAAAGACGAACTTAACTTGCCTTATGGCTTGATGGTTTCTGCTATTCGTGATGGTAAACTCAAAGACGCTGGTATAACGAAAGGCCTTATTATCATGAAGGTTAATGATCGAGAAATGCGTACTAATACTGATTTTGACGAAGCTGTTAAAGCTGCAAACTTGAGTACAGATCGTGTGCTTTGGATACGCGCTAAAACACAAACTGGTATCAACAAATCGTTTGCTGTTGAACTATCTGACCCAAAAGCAGCAAAGAAGAACTCTTCAATTAAGAAGAAGTAAAGAAACGTAGATAACTCTCAAATTGGTAAACATTACGCTTATTGATTTTCCTCAAGTAAGTATATCAGTTAATGTAGAAAAAGAGCATATAAATTAATTTTTATAACCTACTTATATCCATCCATGTTGCTAGAGCAACATGGATGGATTTTCTTTTATTATAGATGTGTAGTTGTATTACGCATAAACTGCAATTGGGGTAAAAATAGATAGTTTATTTTTTTTGCTTAACTTTGCATCTCAATTGAAAGGTTAAATTGCAGGTTTATCATATAAAGTTTGATGTGATAGCTTGGATGTAAACAAATGTATATGATAATATTTATAAATGTCAAAGCAGTATTTATGTAAACTGCTTGTTTTTGCTGCAGCTTGATAAAAACAAATATAATATATAATCATGTTACTAAAAAAAATGTTAGGCTTTGATGCCAAAAGCATGAAGGTTAAAACAGAATTGGTGGCTGGTGTTACCACATTCTTAACCATGTGCTATATTTTAGCTGTAAATCCTACTATTCTTGCAAGTACGGGGATGGATAAGGGGGCTTTGTTCACAAGTACGGCAATTGCTGCTGCTATTTCAACACTGCTACTTGCTTTTATGGCTAAATTGCCGTTTGCTCAAGCACCCAGCATGGGACTAAATGCCTTCTTTGCCTATACTTTGTGCCAAGCTATGGGACTGACATGGCAACAGGCATTGGCTGTAATGCTTGTAGAAGGTATTCTTTTTATATTGATAACTTTTTTCAATATCCGTGATATGATACTTGATAGCATTCCCACCAATTTGCGCTATGCTATATCTGCAGGTATTGGTATGTTTATTGCATTCATAGGATTGAAAAACGCACATATAATTGTGGCAAACCCCGATACATTTGTTAAGTTGGGCAGTTTTACGCACGAGTGTTTGTTGGGCATACTTTCAATACTTGTAAGTGGAATGCTTATGGTGCGTGGTGTGAAAGGTTCGCTCTTTTATGGCATTCTTATTGCCACTTTGGTGGGAATTCCTATGGGAGTTACGCAACTCAGCGAGGGGTGGACGCCCATTTCGGCTCCTCATAGTGTTGCACCGGTATTCTGTCATTTTGACTTTAGCAACATTTTCTCTCTCAAAATGGTGATGGTAATATTCTCATTGCTGCTTGTCAATATTTTTGATACGTTAGGGACTTTAGTAGGGTTAATTCAGAAAACAGGACTTTCAATAGAAGGTCGCATTCCACATATGCGTGAAGCCATGATGAGCGATGCTATTGGCACTACGGCAAGTGCATGTTTGGGAAGCAGCACGATAACTACGTATGTTGAGAGCGCATCGGGCATTGCCGAGGGTGGACGTTCTGGGCTTACTTCGTTGTTTGTCGGTTTGTTTTTTATTCTTTCTATATTCATTTCTCCTGTATTTCTTCTTATCCCTTCGGCTGCAACAAGTGGTGCTTTAGTAATGGTGGGGGTATTGATGGTAGACTCAGTAAAAAAAATTAACTTAGAGGATGTATCAGAAGCTTTTCCTGCATTTATAACTATGATTACCATGGTGCTGTGTTATTCAATTGCCGATGGTATTTGCCTAGGCATATTGAGTTATGTTATTGTCAAATTATGTTCTGGCAAATGGCAACAGCTCAATATAACTCTTGTGGTATTGGCATTGCTCTTTATTCTAAACTATGCGTTTGACTAATAAAATGAAAGCAGGTTTTGATAGTAACTCATACTTCAAAGCCTGCTTTCATTTTTAAGAGTGGTTCTATAAAATCGGCCGTAATGATTGCACGTTGTCAAAAGTGCAAGGCATTCGGTAGAAATAGATGATAATCTAATGATAGAATTAATAGAACAATTTTTTAATTAATTCCTTTTTTATTTAATGCGTCTGCATAGCGCTTAGCATTGGCTGTATGTTCGGTATAGGTGGCAGCAAAATTGTGTGTACCCGAAAAATCCTCTTTAGCACACATATATAGATAGTTGTGGTGAACATAATGCAGCACAGATTCTATGGCATTGAGCGATGGAATGCATATAGGACCAATTGGAAGTCCTTCGTGCTGGTATGTATTGTAGGGGCTATTAACGCTCAAGTGGTTGAGCATGATGCGACGCAACGTAAAGTTTTTAAGTGCGAACTTAACCGTTGGGTCGGCTTGTAACTTCATGCCTTGATGTAAGCGGTTTAAATACATGCCAGCTATCATGGGACGCTCCTTCTCATTAGCAGATTCTTGCTCAACGATAGAAGCAAGGGTGTAAACTTCGTCGGGAGTAAGTCCTGCTTCTGAAGCTTGTTTAGTGCGTTTGCTTGTCCAAAATGCGTCGTGCTCTTTTTTCATTCTCTTTAAGAGCTTTTGAGGGGTGATGTCCCAATATACTTCGTAGGTGTTTGGCAAAAAAAGACAAGCTATGGTAGCAGTATCAACGTCTAAATGCTTTAGCAAAACAGAGTCTTTAAAGCAATTAGAAAGGGTAGTAGAATCAACTTCGAGTTGGTCGGATAAGCGTGCTGCAAGGTTATCCATAGTGTGAACTACAGGGATGACGAGCGATACTGCAGATTGGCGACCACCACGCAAGTTGCGCATCAAGCTTAAGGTGCTTATGCCGTTGCCAGTGCTATATCTTCCAGCATGGATGTGGGTTGAATAGCCAAAGAGTGCACTGCAAATTTTAAGACCGATAGTTTGCCTAGGATGGGCTGCTTTCTCAACTTTAACAAAAACAGAATCTGTAGTGTCATCTTTGTCTATGTAAACAAAAGAAGGCTTGCTATTTGAACTGAAACTTGAGAAAAAAAGCCAGTAAGCGATTGCTAATATAATAATTAGCGATGCTCCAGCAATACTGAGAATCTTTTTAGTTTTGTTTGTCATGATAAACACTTGTATTTCTTTTTCTGTTTTAAAGAACTGAATAATGTGTGCAAAAGTACATGTTTTTTGCTCTTGATGATTATAAATCTCCAATTTTATTGAATAGCAAGTAGCGATACCCATACTTTTTTACTAATTTTGCACAAAACAATTATTAATGTGCCAAGCATCTACGGCTTGACTTTTTATCATTCCAAAATGGAAAAATATACCGACTTTGTCGATTTGATAGCAGAGAGCCTAAAGCAAAATTGGGATATCGATGCATTAACAGACTATCAAGGCGTAACGCTGCAATATAAAGATGTGGCCCGTAAAATTGAAAAGCTACATATCTTGTTCGAAAATGCAGGTGTTATGAAAGGTGACAAAATTGCACTTTGTGGACGTAATAGTGCTAATTGGGCAACGGCATTTCTTGCAACGCTTACTTATGGTGCTGTGGCCGTTCCGATATTGCATGAGTTCAAAGCGCAACAAGTGCATGATATAGTAAACCACTCCGAAGCTAAAATCCTTTTTGTAGGAGATATGGCATGGCCAGAACTTAATGCAGAAGAGATGCCACACCTTGAGGGCATAATTAGCATTCCTGATTATTCGTTGCTTGTGTCGCGTACGGAAAAATTGACCGAGGCTCGTGAACACCTAAATGAATATTTTGGTAGGAAATATCCTAAGTATTTCCGTAAAGAGCATGTTAATTATCCTCATACTCCAGATCCTAATGCATTAGCGCTGATTAACTACACGAGTGGAACAACGTCGAACTCAAAAGGTGTGATGATTCCATTTCGTGCATTATGGTCTAACTATCAGTTTGCAGTTGAGGTGCTTGGCCCAAAGGTAAAACGTGGTGATCACGTAATCTCAATGTTGCCGCTTGCACACATGTATGGCATGGCCTTTGAGTTTATTTTTGAATTTATCCAAGGATGCCATGTCTATTACCTTACGCGCATACCATCGCCTAAGATTGTGCTCAAAGCATTTGGCGAAATTAAGCCAGTAGTGGTAATATCTGTTCCTTTGATTATCGAAAAGATTATCAAAAAGAATGTATTGCCCAAATTGCAAACTCCAAGCATGAAAATGTTGCTGAAGTTGCCTTTTATAAGCGGACGCATTCTTGATAAAATACGCGAACATCTTGTGGCTGCTTTTGGTGGTAATTTCTATGAAATTATTATTGGCGGTGCCGCCTTTAATAGTGAGGTGGAGGATTTACTCAACAAAATCCGTTTCCCCTATACCGTAGGATATGGTGCAACAGAGTGTGCACCTATTATAGCCTATGAGGATTGGCACAAGTTCCGCAAAGGATCGTGCGGAAAGGCTGCTCCGCGTATGGAGATTAAGATTGATAGTCCCGACCCTCAGCACGTTGTTGGCGAAATATTGACACGTGGTGAGAATGTGATGTTAGGCTATTTTAAAAACGAGGAAGCAACAAAAGCAACCTTGGTTGATGGATGGTATCATACAGGCGACTTAGGTGTGATGGATGCTGATGGAAATCTTTACATCCGTGGTCGTAGCAAAAATATGTTGCTTGGTGCTTCCGGACAAAACATCTATCCAGAGGAGATAGAAGATAAACTCAATACGCTCCCATATGTAAACGAAAGTATTGTTGTACAGCGTGGCGAAAAACTTGTAGGCTTGGTATACCCTGATTTTGACGAGGCAGAGAAAGCTGGGCTTGACGAAGATGGACTGCGTATGGCAATGGAGCAAAATCGCAAGGATCTTAACAATATGGTGGCAGCTTATGAGCGTTTGTCTGGAATTGAAATATATAAAACAGAATTTGAGAAAACGCCTAAACGAAGTATCAAACGATTTATGTATAAATAAGGTTTTGATTAAAAACCCAACAGAAATGTTGTGGAGGTGCATAGGAGGTCTGCTTGTATGCACCTATACTACATAACCTTTTTTAGATATGATAGCTTTTTTCAATAAAAATAAGAAAGGAAACGCATCTACCGGAAGCAATAATAATGGCTATAATCATGAAGATGACGGAGCAAACCATAGCGAGTCTATGGTATTGCGTTCCGAAGGATTGATTAAAAAGTATGGTAAGCGTACGGTGGTGAATGGCGTGTCGTTCAATGTAAAACAGGGAGAGATTGTTGGATTGCTCGGTCCAAACGGAGCGGGTAAAACAACCTCGTTTTATATGACGACTGGTTTGGTAGTGCCCAATGGCGGACGCATTTACTTAAACAATCAGGAGATTACAAATGATCCTGTATACAAACGAGCGCAAAAGGGCATAGGATATTTGGCACAAGAAGCTTCGGTGTTTCGCAAAATGAGTGTGGAAGA
>DJEH01000110.1:19841-35352 GCA_002431845.1 Prevotellaceae bacterium UBA5903
ATTGCATCTGTACTTGAAATGACAGGGCGTTCAAAAGCATATCAACGAGAGAAATTGGAAAGTTTGATAGCTGAGTTCCGTTTGCAAAAGGTGCGTAAAAATCTTGGCGATCAGTTGTCGGGCGGTGAGCGTAGGCGTACAGAGATTGCGAGATGCTTGGCCATTGATCCTAAGTTTATCATGCTCGACGAGCCATTTGCAGGTGTAGACCCTATTGCGGTTGAGGACATTCAGTATATTGTATGGAAACTTAAAGATCGCAATATCGGTATTCTCATTACCGACCATAATGTAGAAGAAACTCTTTGCATAACCGATCGTGCATACTTGTTGTTCGAAGGTCGTATCCTTTTTCAAGGTACTCCAGAAGAACTTGCCGAAAATCAAGTGGTTCGCGATAAGTATTTGACTAATAGCTTTAAACTTCGCAAAAAAGATTTTCAACTTATGGGAATTGAACGTGAAAGTCATTAGCCCCTAGTCTATAGGATAGCTCTATAAATTCTGTCTTTAGGTTTTATCTATTCTACCGAGTGCTTGCACTTTTGGTAATGTACAATTATTACGGCAGAATTTATGGAATTTCCCTATAATATCTTAATTATGATGGCCAGCTCTAACATAATGCATTATTACATTAGAGCAGGCCTTGTTTTTATAATCAAACATACACAATAATAATGCTTTTTTCATTACTCTTTTCACTTGCTTGCACAGCCTCATCGTCTGACACATTGGTGGTGAACAATGCGCAAATGCAAGGACCTTATGAACTGCATGCTCCCTATCAAACAGATTCATTGAATATGAAGGGAAGTGCTTTTGACATTAACGATGTGATGAAACAAAATCGCAACGTAATCAAATTAAATAACAATCGTAAATTGTTTAGCTCTACAATCAATAGAGGAGAGAAACTAATGGTTGGTAAGGATAGCGTGCCAACTATGCGTTTCTTGCATTTTACTATACAAACACCAAGATACACAAAAGCACGTGTAGATATAAAGGGGTTGAGCAATTATACGCTGTTTGTTGATGGAAAGGAGAATGCAACTAAACAACTGGCGCTTGCTCCTGGACGCTCCGAACTGACAATACAAGCGCTTACGTCAAAGGCGAGTTGTGACTCATTTAATGTATGCATAGTCGGAGAAAATCTTGAAGGGATAACGATTAATGATGCAGGGAAGCGTCCGTTTACGATAG
The DNA here is from genome assembly GCA_002431845.1 of Prevotellaceae bacterium UBA5903. Taxonomy (GTDB): domain Bacteria; phylum Bacteroidota; class Bacteroidia; order Bacteroidales; family Bacteroidaceae; genus Alloprevotella. The sequence continues at coordinate 21,051 of DJEH01000110.1, forward strand.
GCCAACAGACTTGGGGAGAACATTATCGTAGTGTTGATATCTCGCCAACAGGTAAGTATCTTGTAACAATTAGTTATTATACTCAAAAGGATGGAAGTGTCCAATACACAACCGTGCTCTCTGATATGCAGACAGGTCGCGAACTCCTTCACCGAAACGAATATGTTAGCTTACAATGGTTGCCTGGAAACCGTGATGTGCTTTACTATACACGTAAAAGTGGACAGGGTAGGGAACTTGTAGTATATACCCCCAACGATGGTAAGGAGCGAGTATTAGCAGATCATCTTCCTGAAGGAGGATTTACTATATCGCCTAATGAAGACTATCTTATATTTGATAAAACCGAAGAAGGTAAAGCCGCAGTTAATGGTTTGAAGCGTATAGAGGAACCTGATGACCGTCAACCAGGGTGGCGTAACAGAAATAGCTTGTGGCGTTATGACCTAAAAACCGGTATCATGCAACGCTTAACCTATGGCGCTGCAGGTGTAGGCTTGGCTGATATATCAGCAGATGGTAAAAAGTTACTTTTGCAATATACGCGTACAACAATGAGTAAGCAACCGATGTACCGCACTAGTTTCTTACAAATGGATGCTTATACGGGTAAGGTAGATTCGTTGCTTATTGATACAACGTTTGTAAATAGTGCAATTTTCTCCCCCGATGGTAAGCAATTGCTTATATCTGCATCACCTGCATCGTTTGCTGGTATAGGTTCAGAGGTTAAGCCAGGACAAATCCCTCAAGGATTTGATTATCGTCTTTATCTGTATGACATAGCGGCAAAGCGCGCTACGCCTATGTTGATGCATTTTAACCCTTCTGTGGCCAACTATCAGTGGAATAAGGGCGATGGCATGATATATTTCACTGCAGACGATAGAATGGGACGTGGGCTTTTCCGCCTTAACCCGAAAACACTGAAGACCACTAAATTTGACATCCCTGTAACTTATGTACAAGATTTCACTATATCAACAACAGGAAAATCGTCACCACACGCAGTATTCTTTGGGCAAACACCTCAGCGTGCACGCGATATGTATGAGTGTGTTTTAAACAAAGAAAAACCAACATCCAAGTATATTGGCTCTATTAACTTTGACGAGCTATATAAGAATGTTGCAATTGCTCCAAGCATAAGTTGGCAATTTAAGGCTACACGTGGTGATTCAATAGATGGCTTTTATCTATTGCCACCCAACTTTGACAAGAGTAAAAAATACCCAATGATTGTATATTATTATGGTGGATGTTCTCCCTCTGATAATTTGCTTGAATCGTGGTATCCATTCCAAACTTTTGCGAGTCAGGGATATGTGGTATATGTATTAAATCCAAGCGGAACAACTGCTTATGGTCAAGAGTTTGCAGCTCGCCATGTAAATACTTGGGGCAAGGAGTCTGGCGATGATATTATTGAGGGTGTAAAGACATTTTGCAAAGAACATAGCTTTGTAGACGCTAAACGTGTGGGGTGTATAGGTGCATCTTATGGTGGTTTTATGACAGAGTATTTGCAGACACGTACCGATATATTTGCGGCAGCTATTGCCCATGCGGGTATTAGCAATATAGCAAGTTATTGGGGTGGTGGCTATTGGGGATATTCTTATGGCGAAACAGCGCAATATGGCAGTTTCCCTTGGAATAATCCTGATCTTTATGTCAAGCAATCGCCTCTCTTTAGTGCAGACAAAATACACACACCTTTGTTGCTTTTGCATGGTACTGCCGATACAAACGTACCTACCAATGAAAGCCAACAACTTTATACGGCTCTCAAAATATTAGGAAGAGATGTAGCTTATGTGCAGGTTGAGGGAGAGAACCATGTCATTACAGATTATCACAAGCGTTTGGCATGGCTCAATGTTATCTATGCTTGGTTTGCAAAATATTTGCAAAAAGATTCTACATGGTGGAACGATTTAGGCTTCTAATTCATAATTATATTGACTATATAAGAAAATAAAAAGTCACCTTATAAGAGTTATATCCTCTTGTAAGGTGACTTTTTTATGAGATTATCTATGAGAACATAAGCTATAGATAAATCTGTATCTTTAAAAGACTGATATTTATGTGCTTACGTTAGATTCTATCAAGCACTAATTTAATAAGAGTGTCAATAGAATTCTTGTAGTTCGGGTTGGCTTTATGTGCCAAACGATTGGCAATAACCATACAACATGTAACGGCTTTATGTCCCATAAGGAGTGAAAGGCCTGCAAGAGCACTACTTTCCATTTCGAAGTTGGTAATCTTCATATTGTTGTATTCAAAATCTTCTATCTTTTCGTTTTGTCTAGGGTCTGCTAAAGGAATACGCAGCACGCGCCCTTGTGGACCAAAAAATCCACCGCATGCAATGGTAATGCCTCTTACCATATCTTTTGCAGCAATTCGTTCAAGCAGTTCTTTGTTGGCATTAACTACATAGGGGTGAGCAATGCATTGTGTTCCATGCCATCCCATAAAACGCAGAAAGGCACGCTCCATTGCTAAGTCTGCAACATCGTTGCGTCCAGCATAAAAGTTAAGCAATCCATCAAAACCAATGCTAATTTCGCTAGCAACAAAAGTTCCTTCAGGGGTGTTGGGTTGCAATCCACCGCATGTACCAACTCTAACAAGCTCTAAAGAGCGAAGTTCGTCTTTAATCGTTCTGCTTTTAAAGTCGATGTTGGCAAGTGCGTCAAGTTCGTTAAGCACAATGTCAATATTATCACATCCAATACCTGTAGAAACAACAGTAATTCGTTTCCCTTGATATGTACCAGTGATAGTATGAAATTCTCTGCTTTCAATATCGCATTCCTTAGTTTCAAAATGCGATGCCACAAGAGCAACTCTACCAGGGTCGCCAACAAGTATAACCTTATCAGCAAGTTGTTCGGGTTTTACGTGTAAATGAAAGATACTTCCATCAGGATTGATAATCAATTCTGATGGTTCAATAGCTTTTTTATTCATGATATATATGTTTTTAGATTAGGTTTGTTAATGTATAATTTAAAGTATTTTATTGTAATTCAGCTTTGCGCATATTCTTGCATAAAGTGTTGTATTGTTCTTGTAACTTGGCCAAGTTCTTGTTGATATTTATTAAGTCTTGTACCTTTTGAGATGTGCGTTTGCCTTGAGCAAAGTTACGCATTATTTTGTCTTGTTTTGCTTTTAAGTCTGCTATCTTGTCGATAACTTGATCTGCTTGTTGAGCAATGCGTTGCGCATTTTTACTTTTAAATTGGCTTAATTGTGTATAAACAATTTGGTCGTTGATAATGTAAAGACGAGCTTTATTTATCGTAGCTTGTGCATCGTTTGACAAGAGTTTTGCCAAACGTTTCTTTGCTTTCGTTACATTCTCTTTATTATCTTGTGTTTCAGCGATAGAATGTAGCTGAGCAACTTGTGTAACATGTTTGAGGTTTGCAGTATTCAAATCGTAAACTTCGCGTGTAGAGCTAGGTATAAATACGTAAATGCACACGCTATCTGCTTTTTGATTGCGGTCTGTAACCAACCATCCCAGGTTGTTCTGCTCGTCTATGGCCAACAAGTAATCATTTGCTGGCGAGTTAAATGGCATACCGATATTTTCTGCTTTAAGATATTGCTTTGTTTCAGCATTATAACGTGTAACAAATATGTCGTAGCCACCCAAACTTTCATTTCCTTGTGCTGCATAATATAGTGTAACACCATCTGGCATCATAAAAGGAAAGTCTTGATCGGCTAATACGTTTTGCATACCATCTAAAGGAGATGGAGTGCCCCAATACTGTCCACTGCGATAGCTATTGTATAGGTTTTTAACATTGTTCACGCTATCCATTAAGGAGAATATAATACGACTGTTTAATTCGTTTATATGTCCGCATTTGCCAAAGGGAAGTTCTTGATTCGAAAAGTGATCGGCTTCTTCATTCATCATCACAAATTTGCCAGATTCGGCAGACAAGTGTATGTGGTTAAGCACTTCGTCGCGTCCAACTTTAATACTATCAACAAACTCCACTTTCTCTGTACCTCGTAACATGTCTGCACCTAAGTTGGCACGTTTAAGGTCTGCTTCAAGCCGAGTAGTAACTTTTCCTGTACTGCGTGCCATGTCTATCTCACGTTGTAAAATACGTGCGGCCTCGTTGAACTTATAATGTTGGATAAGTTGCTCTGTTGTCTGTGTAGTAGCTGTGCTAACCTTTTTCTTTTGTTGGGCCGAAATAGGTAATGCAAAGCAAAAAGCTACAAATGTTATTATAAGAGCAATATGTTTCATAATCTGTTATGTGCGATAATTGTATATGGTTGAAAAAGTGATTATGCTCCAAAAGTACTATTTTTCTTTTATATCACAGCTATGAATGCTATCTTTTATGTACTTTTGCAGTGATATTATTAAAAAATTAGCAATTGTGAAGTTTACAAAACTATTTAGCATTATAGGTCTTTGTGTATGTGTGGGGGTAAATACTCCACTTGAGTTGAATGCGCAGAACAAAGCAGAGAAGGTAGTTAAGTATACCGTTCAACCAGGCGAAACGATATTGGGTATAGCACATCGTCATGGTACAACTCTCGATCATTTGCTAAGTCTAAATCCAGGTGTAAAGCCAGATTATGTGCAATCTGGTCAAGTGCTTAATGTTCCTTATGTACCTGGGGGAGCAGAACCAGCTCCCACTCCAGAGCAACGAGCTGCGGCTGCTAAGGCAAAGGCTGCAAGTGCTGCTATTGGTAGTCAAGAGATAAAGTCGCAACCTAATAGCCCAAAGAGCTCTGTTGCGACATGGCAAGCTTCAAAAGTGAGTGATGTAGTAGTAAACAAAACAGCTCAACAGCCTAAGATAACCTATAAAACATACAAAGCAAAGAAAAAGGATACTCCTTATAGCTTGGCAAAAGCCAATAATATAACTGTAGATGAACTGATGGATGCCAATCCTGCTTTAAAAGAAACAGGCTATAAGCTAAAGAAAGGAGAGACTATCCGTATTCCTGTAAAGGTATATCCACCTAAGCCTAAATATGTAGGTTTAAAGACTATACGTGTGGCAGTAGTGTTGCCATTAGTAGGTGAAGGTGTAGAGAAGGCTCGTAGCGTAGAGTTTTATCGTGGAATGCTGATGGGCATAGAAAGTTTAAAGCAAACGGGTGTAAATGTCGTTGTTTCAGCGTTTGATGAGCCTGCGCCAGATGTAAGCATTGCGTCTTTGATGGTGCAAGTAACATCGCAACAACCCGATTTGATTGTAGGTCCGCTTTATCCTACTCACTTTACAGATGTAACTTCGGTGTCGAGTAAACAAACCAAAGTCGTGGTGCCGTTTTCTTCAAAGGTCCCACAAGTGGACTATCGTCCAGAGGTGTTTGTGCTGAATACGCCAGCAACTTACGAAAGTACTTTGGCTATGGATTTGTTCTTAACCAACTTCAAAAAACAAACCCATGTTGTGATGTTGCATAGCCAAAATGGTAGTCGTAAATCATTTAGCGAAGAATTGCAGCGTAGGTTAAGTAGTGCAGGCTATGATGTGATAAGCCTTCCGATGAGTTCGTCTGTACAACATATAGCTTCAGCGCTATTAGGCAAAAAAAATGGAGAGTACATAGTGGTGCCTGACGATGCAAGCGAGAGCACAATGAAGCAGATGCTGAATACTGTTATAAATTTACAACAGTCTTTAGCGGGTGCTCAAATCTCGTTGTTGGGATTTGATAGTTGGATTCCATACACCGAGGGGGCAGATCGTAAGCGCTTCCATGATGCTGATACTTATATTTTAAGTTCTAACTATTATTACCCATACACAGCGGCTGCAAAGGCTTTTCATGCAAAATATGAAACAAACTTTAATGCAGACTTCCTCGTGTGCAATCCTCGTATGGCGCCTTTAGGATACGACTTTGCTCGTGGCTTTATGGGAAATCTTGCCGTTTATGGTCACGACTTTAACACGCAATCAGCTCAGGACGGTTCGGTTGCCGCAGCACCCAAATTGCAGTCCGATCCACGTTTTATAACAGTGGGAGGCAATGGCGGATATGTAAGTCGTAGCATGTGGCTCGTACATTTTAAGAAAGATATGAGCATTGTGAAAATCTCTGCACAATAAAAAAACGAACAACATTCAGTATGTCACTACTCATACGTAACATTAGTCTTAAACGCATCCTTGCATTTATTGTTGTGCTGATGTGTGCCCTAATGCCTAAAAATTTGTTGGCACAAGTGGGCGAGCCACGCAGAAATATCTGTGTGGGCGTTACTGGAGGCTTGGCAATGAACCGCATAGGCTTTGATCCTACCATCAAGCAGAATTGGCACATGGGACCTACGTTTGGTGTTGTAGCTCGTTTTACAAGCGAACGTTATTTTAAAGCATTCTGTGCACTTCAGTTAGAGCTAAACTATGCTTCGCTTGGTTGGACAGAAAATATACTTGACTCCGAGTCTCAACCATTGCCTGATACATATCAACGCAACCAACACTACATACAGTTGCCAGTCTTAGCTCGTTTGGCGTGGGGACGTGAGCAACGTGGCCTAATGGGGTATTTCCTTGCGGGTCCGCAGATAGGTTATTGCTTTAGCGAAAAGACTAAAGCAAGTTCTTTTACGCTAAATAGCGAAGGACATCCCGACCGTCCCAATGGCATGTATGCCCAGTATGATATGCCCATAGAAAAAAAGTTTGACTATGGAATAACTGCGGGGCTTGGTGTAGAACTTACTACAAAAGTCGGGCATTTTTTATTAGAAGGCCGATATTATTACGGACTATCCGATGTATATAAAAACTCTAAGAAAGATGTCTTTAGCCGCTCAAACAATGGTACGATAGTAGCCAAGGTAACCTATCTTATAGATGTGCGCAAATAGATATTTCTGATATTTATAAATAAAAAGACAGAACAAAAAAATTATTCAATATAATGGAATTAGCAAAGACTTACAATCCCGAAGAAGTGGAAGGAAAGTGGTATCAGTATTGGACTGAACATCATCTTTTTTCTTCAAAACCTGATGGACGCAAACCTTATACAGTGGTAATACCACCTCCCAATGTAACAGGTGTATTACACATGGGACACATGCTTAACGAAACTATTCAAGACATTCTTGTTCGCCATGCCCGCATGGAAGGTAAAAATGCTTGTTGGGTTCCTGGCACCGACCATGCATCTATTGCAACCGAAGCTAAGGTAGTAAATCGTTTGGCAGAGCAAGGCATCAAAAAAACAGACCTCACACGCGAGGAGTTCTTGAAGCATGCTTGGAGTTGGACCGAAGAACATGGCGGTATCATTCTTAAGCAGTTGCGTCGGGTAGGTGCTTCGTGCGACTGGGATCGTACAGCATTCACTATGGATGAAGAGCGTTCAAAGAGCGTTATACATGTGTTTGTAGACCTCTATCGCAAAGGCCTTATTTATCGTGGTGTGCGTATGGTCAATTGGGATCCAAAAGCTAAAACAGCTCTTTCAGACGAAGAGGTGGTTTATAAAGAAGAGCACACCAAACTCTATTACATGAAGTACTATGTAAGCGAAGATGATGGTACAGGTGCTACAGGCGAAGAAGGCGAAATAATTCATCAAGATGCAAAAGGACGCTATGCGGTAGTTGCTACCACACGTCCTGAAACCATTATGGGTGATGTTGCCATGTGCATCAATCCCAACGACCCTAAAAACCACTGGTTGCGTGGTAAGAAGGTTATTGTTCCTTTGGTTGGAAGAGTCATCCCCGTTATTGAAGACGAATATGTAGATATAGAGTTCGGTACAGGTTGTTTAAAGGTTACTCCAGCTCACGATGTAAACGACTATATGCTCGGTGAGAAGTATAACCTTCAAACTATTGATATCTTCAACGATGACGCAACTATTTCAGAGGCTGCAGGCATGTATGTTGGTCAAGAGCGTTTTGCCGTTCGCAAGCAAATAGCTATTGACTTGCAAGAAGCCGGATTAATGGAGAAAATTGAGGACTACGACAATAAGATAGGATGTTCAGAACGCACAGGTGTGCCCATTGAACCTAAACTTTCTATGCAGTGGTTCTTAAAAATGCAACACTTTGCAGATTTGGCTCTTCCACCAGTAATGAACGATGAGATAAAGTTCTATCCTACAAAGTATAAGAACACTTATCGCCATTGGCTTGAAAACATCAAGGATTGGTGCATTTCGCGTCAGTTGTGGTGGGGACACCGCATTCCAGCATATTATCTTCCAGAGGGAGGTTACGTAGTAGCCGAAACAATTGAAGAGGCTGTTAAGCTTGCACAAGAGAAGAGTGGAAACGCACAACTCACAGCTGCCGACCTCCGCCAAGACGAGGATGCACTTGATACATGGTTCTCTTCATGGTTGTGGCCAATATCGTTGTTTGATGGTATTATGAATCCCGACAACGAGGAATTTAAGTACTATTACCCAACGAGCGACCTCGTAACAGGTCCAGATATTATCTTCTTCTGGGTGGCACGTATGATAATGGCTGGTTATGAGTTTACAGGTAAGATGCCATTTAAGAATGTTTATTTCACAGGTATCGTGCGCGACAAACTCGGTCGTAAAATGTCTAAATCATTAGGCAATTCGCCCGATCCACTCGACCTCATCGACCGCTTTGGTGCAGATGGTGTACGTATGGGTATGATGTTAGCAGCCCCTGCAGGCAACGATATCTTGTTCGACGAGGCATTGTGCGAGCAAGGTCGTAACTTCTGCAATAAAATATGGAATGCATTCCGTTTGGTACAAGGTTGGCAGGTGGACAAGGCTATTCAGCAGCCCGAAACTGCTCGTTTGGCAGTAGAATGGTTTGACGCTAAGCTCCGCCAGAGTGCTGCAGAAATGGCCGATCTCTACTCTAAATATCGTTTGAGCGAGGCTCTAATGCAAGTATATCATCTCTTCTGGGACGAGTTCTCAAGTTGGTTCCTTGAGATGGTAAAACCAGCTTATGGTTCACCAATCGACCAAGCTACATACGATGCTGTACTTCGCTCGTTCGACCACTTGCTCCACTTGCTTCACCCATTTATGCCATTCATCACCGAGGAGTTGTGGCAACATCTTGCAGAGCGCAAAGAGGGCGAAAGCATTATGGTAAGTCCGCAAACAATAGCTGCTCCGATCGCTGCAGATGCAAGTATATTGTCGAATGTTGAGATAGTAAAGAGCGTTGTAGCCAATATTCGTGCTATTCGCAACACTAAGAACATTTCGCCGCGCGAGGTACTCGACCTTCAAGTTATCGGCTCCGACCCTGTGGCAGCTTACGATTGTATCATCACAAAGATGGCTAACGTAAGTAGCGTAAAGGTTGTAGAAGCTAAGGGCGATGGAGTGAGCGCATTTATGATTGGCACTACAGAGTATGCGGTTCCATTGGGCGGTTTGATAGACGTTGCAGCTGAGTTGGCCAAGGCCGAGGCAGAGTTAAAACACCTAGATGGCTTCCTCAAAGGTGTGCAGAAAAAACTCTCTAATGAGCGTTTTGTTAATAATGCTCCTGCAGCTGTAGTAGAACTTGAACGCAAAAAACAAAGCGATGCTGAGAGTAAAATTGCAACTCTTAAAGAGACTATCAAGTCGCTTTCGTAAGCAATGTATGAGACAAGTTGTATGAATATATTAACTTGTTATTATAGATAAAAATCAAAAGTTTCGAACCTTTATTTTCGTGAGGTTCGAAACTTTATTATTATACATACAGAATTGAATGTTCTTTCTGAATAAGCAAATAAAAACAACCAGTAATACTACTTATTGTAGCCAAGTTGAAAAGCAAGTTGGCATTTTACCCCATAGGTCTGCCGGTAGGCTTATTACAGGGCTAAGGTTGGCATGTGTGGCTATAATGTTTCACTTAGGCTCGTCTTCTGTGTTAGCTCAAAGCGATTTGTCATCAATTGTTCGTTCGTATATACGCAGTTACAAACTTGCGGGTTATCAGCCTCGAGACATCATGTCGCTCGACTCATTGCGTGCCGACGATAGTTTGCACGAAATCTATATATACGCTAACGAACCATTTTGTTCGCAACCATTCACCCCGCAAAATGTCAATCGCATTTATGCCGATATACAGCGTCGTTTGCCCGCACCTTACAACACCTATCGCCTTTCTATTTATAACAAAAAGCACCAACTTATAGAGGAGCTAATTCCTAACATCATGCGCGAAGGGGCGCAGGATGCATCGCGTTTGTGGGGAAGCATAAGCTACAAGGGCTTGCCGTGGGTTGAAAACACATCGCGTCCATATCGCATAACGAGCGGATTGCAAAAGCGTCACTTGTTTATTTGGCCAAGTCACGGACGCTATTATAAAGAAGGCTCATGGCAGTGGCAGCGTCCGTATCTGTTCTGTACAACAGAGGATATGTTCACGCAGTCGTTTGTCTATCCATTCCTCTTCCCGATGCTCGAAAATGCCGGTGCAATTGTTGCTTGTCCGCGCGAACGCGATTACCAAACACACGAGGCTTTGATAGACAACGACCTGTCTACAGGCCAGGGAACCTATACAGAGAGCATACAAAACGACGTTATTTGGACTTCGTCTGCCGATTCATTAGGTTTTGCCCCCAGTCAGGGCATAATCAACGATGCAAGCACACTGTTTGGTGCTGGCACTTATCGTATGGCAACAGCCGTTAATAGACGTTCGCGCCTTGCCACTGCGGTATGGCAACCCAACATACCCATTAGTGGCAGGTATGCAGTATATGTGAGTTATGCCTCACGTCCAAATTCTGTGCCCGATGCACATTACACCGTAATACATAAAGGTGGGCGCACCAACTTCACCGTAAATCAGCAGATGGGTGGAGGCACATGGCTCTATTTAGGCACATTTGAGTTTGATAAAGGGCTAAACCAACAAGGCAAGGTTATACTAACCAATCAGAGCGACTACCGCGGTGTGGTTACGGCCGATGCGGTGCGTTTTGGTGGTGGTGTTGGACAGATAGAACGTGGCTCGGCAGGTACATCTGGCTTGCCTCGCTACTTAGAGGCTGCACGCTATCAAGCCAAATTTGCAGGCATACCCGACTCGTTGGTAAACACAGAGAATGGACTTAACGATTACAATGATGATTTGCGTGTGCGCGGCAATATGCTCAATTATCTGAGTCGAGGTAGTGTGTATAATCCTGGCCAAGGTGGACAACGTGTGCCTTTCGAACTTTCGTTGGCGGTGCATAGTGATGCAGGTGTGCGCTCCGACCAAAGCATTTATGGCTCGTTGTCAATCTCTACAACGCAAGATGGAAGTGGAGCACAATCTTACCCATCGGGCCTATCGCGCCAATCGTCGTCAGACTTTGCACAAATATTGCTCACCGATCTTGTAAAGGACTTAAGTTCCACCTTCAATTGCCAATGGACGCGTCGCGAACATTGGGATCGCAACTATGCCGAAACGCGCATGCCCAACGTTCCATCTGCCATACTCGAAACCATGTCGCACCAAAACTTTGCCGATATGAAGTATGGCCACGACCCTTTGTTTAAATTCGCTCTTTCGCGCTCGGTTTATAAGAGCATTTTGCGATTTGTAAACTATGAGCATGGTATAAAGCAATATGTGGTTCAGCCTCTTTCGCCCCATGCTTTTGCAGCAGAACTTAGTGCCGATGCAACAAGTGTACGCCTATCATGGAAGCCCACTACCGACTCTTTAGAGGCATCTGCAACTCCTACAAACTATGTGCTTTACACAAAGGTAGATAACGATGCCTTTGATAACGGACTGTCATTGGGCAATGTAAATGAATACACTATGAAACTTTCGCCAGGCCGTCTTTACGCCTTTCGTATTACGGCTACAAATGCTGGAGGCGAAAGTTTCCCCACTGAAACGTTGGTGGCATACAGAAGTGCCAACGACAATGCTAAGAAAGTGCTTATTGTCAATGGCTTTACGCGCTTAAGTGGGCCTGCATGGGTCGAAACGCCCGACTCTTTAGGTTTCCGTCTTGACATCGATCCGGGTGTACCCTATATCTCTACCACAGCCTTTAGTGGGCAGCAAAAGGTGTTTAGCCGTTCGATGATGGGCCACGAAGGACCAAGTGGCTTGGGCTACTCTGGCCACGAATGGGTGGGGCATGAAATAGCAGGCAACACATTCGACTATCCCGTGACGCATGGTTATAGTATAGCTTCAGCGCAGAATTATTCATTCTCTTCTGTAAGTCGCGAGCGTTTTGAGTCTGCTCAGTTCTCAACACGTCCTTATGCCGTGATAGACTACATAGCGGGCTTGCAAGCCGACATGTCCTACAATCTACGCCATTTCCCTGTGTTTACGGCCGATACGCGTAACAAATTATCGCATTATCTTAATGCAGGAGGTTCGCTTTTGCTCAGTGGCAGCTATATAGGGACGGACAACGTTAAGAGCAAAGAAAACCAAGACTTTATTGAAGACGTATTAAAGTTTAAGTACGATGGCTCTGCGCGTATCGACTCTACCGACTATGTAAATGGACTTAATCTTCAATTCCTCATTTACCGTACTCCAGGAGGCGAACACTATGCTGCTATTGCCCCCGATGCCCTTTTGCCCACCACGAGCAAGGCATTCACGGCCTTTGCCTATGGTGGCGGACAGAGTGCGGGTGTGGCATATAGCGGAAAGGTATATCGCACACTCTCAATGGGTTTCCCTTTTGAGTGTATACGTAGCAACGATGTGCGCAATCAAGCTATGAAGGCCATACTTACGTTTTTGACTAAATAATAGATAAACATTTATAAGTAGGTATTAAAAGTTAATGCAGAATACCTACTTAATAATCGATATGTTCAATAACAGAGCATATCGATTATTTTTGAACATTCATTAATTATGTTACAACTCGAAAAGGACCAAGGCATACCCCGCAGTGTATTGTTTATGATGGCTGTGGTGAGTGGGCTTACAGTGGCAAATCTCTATTACAATCAGCCTTTGCTCGAAGACATCCGTCGTGAACTTCATGTCAGCGAGGTGCATGCCAATCTTATAACCTTTGTCACGCAAGTGGGTTATGCTGTAGGCTTGCTCTTTGTTGTGCCTTTGGCCGATATGTGGTCGCGTCGCAAAATTGCAGCTGCTAGCATGATTGTGGCAGCATTAATGGCAGTTAGCATAGCCACGAGCAATCATATACAGATAGTATGGGGTGCATCGCTCATATTGGGCATTTGCTCTGTAATTCCACAAATGTTTGTACCCATGGCACGCCTTTATTCGTTGCCACAAAACAAATCGCGCAATATGGGCTACGTGCTTTCGGGCTTGTTGAGTGGTGTGCTCGGTGCGCGAGTTATGAGTGGTTACGTTGGCGAATGGTTGGGCTGGCGAGCAATGTTTGGCATAGCAGCTATTGTTATGTTGCTATGCCTTATGGTCACCCTACGCATGTTGCCACAGATGAGGCCAACTTATCAAGGCAACTTTATAGGGTTAATGCACTCTATCATTACCATTTATCGCAGTCATTCGCTCATTCGCCTTTATTCTGTGCGTGCTGCCTTTGCCTTTGGTAGCATGATGGCAGTATGGTCGTGTATGGCTTTTCATTTATCGGGTTCGCCATTCTATGCAAGTAGCGAGGCTGTTGGCATGTTAGGACTTTGTGGTATGGCGGGAGCTATGGCAGCAAGTGGCATAGGGCGTTTCATACCTCGTTTTGGCATCATGCGCATATCGTTTATGGGCAGTTGGCTCCAGTTAGTTGCATGGGTAGTAGCTTGGTTATATGGCGATAGTTATATAGGATTGATAATCACCATCATCCTTGTAGATATAGGTGCACAATGCCATCAACTTAGCAACCAAAGTGGTTGCTTGGCACAAACCCCTCAAGCCACCAATCGCAGCAACACCATATTTATGTTTCACCTTTTTTTAGGTGGTAGCATAGGCACACTCTTAGCTGGCTATGCATGGAGCGCAGCACAATGGCCTGGTGTATGTGTTGTGGGCATCATGTTAGCTTTAGTATCGCTAATAATTACAAGCGTTAGCCATAAATAAAATGGCATACCAAAGCCATTATCTATGGTGTTTTGCCAATAACAAAACACCTACTCATTAATCTTATTGCTTGCCCTAAGCAGATGTTCAATGGTTATTCATTGCACATCTGCTTTTGTTGTAAATAGCCATACTTTAAAACGTATAAAAAGGTGCTATTAGGCTCATAATGAGGTTCTTATTGCTATATCTTCCGTATCATGTTGGTGTATCACGCCCGCGATACGCTCGTATCACGCCCAT
>DJEH01000110.1:35451-42767 GCA_002431845.1 Prevotellaceae bacterium UBA5903
GGCCGTGATACGCCAACTGAATACGGGAGTTGAAGCATAACCCTACGCATGCTGATGCAGAAACATACCGTATATTGCCACTATTATTATATGTATGTGGCGTATGTGCTTGTATGTATCAGTGGCAAATTATCTCAATGGCATCTGCCTTAATAAGGCTACTATAGCAAAGAATGAAAACTAAAAATCACTATTTTTAATGAGTTTCATGTTAAATACTGCATATATCTTTGCCACAGATTAGTTATCATTAATGTAAAACCCTTAAATTCATAACCTAAAATGAAACTACTTAAATCTATTTCGCTCTTGCTATGTGCTTTCATGGCAATGGCAGTTGTTACCTCGTGTGAGGAGACTGAGGACAAAGACAAGACTCCCCAGTTTACTGACTACTTTAAGTTCAACGTAAAGAGTGTGGAACGCGTTGGCAGTGTGTTGATCATTGATTTCGATTTGATTAACAAAACGAACAAGGATTATCAGAACATTACTCTTAAAGATGGCTATGGTTCTGGTGCACAAATATCACATGATAATGCGGGCAATCAGTATTCAAACAATACGCACTATTACTCTATTAATAATGGGAAGTATAATTGGTGTGCAGATGGTATCTCTGTATTAGCAAAAGATACAGTAAAAGGCAAGGTGAAAATCAAGGATTTTGATAAAACATCAACTGCTACAAAATTCAGTCTGACGCTTTTAGGTGATGCTCCAGAACTTAATCTTACAAATTCTGTTTTGCAATTTAATAACATGAGTATCACAGACAAACGTCCTACAAGTAGGGCTTTCCAAACCAATGACAGAAAGCTTACCTATACTTTGGTATCGTCTGAGATGGATAGCAACCGAAACGTATGGCTTACATTCAATGTTAAGAATGCCACTGGCAGACAATTGAACAACTTTGCTTTATCTGGTGTTTATCGTGGTGAATATAAAGACAATATGGGCGGTTCTTACTTTGATGTGAGTTTTGGTACTTCAAAGAGCACAATTACAACGTGGTTCAGTGTGAATATTCCTGCTAATGCTACTCAGCAGATTGTGTGCAAGGTTACAAACGTAACGCTTGGTGCAACAAGCTTAAGCGGTTATTTCGGAGTAGCATCTGATAGCTATTATTTTGAAGATGACAACGTTTACTTCTATAACTTGCCTATCAACTAATCTTTAAAAACAACGTAATATAAATGAGAGAAATACAAGGGTACTTCCCTATGGAAATGAGCCAGTATTTCTCTCATTTACCTTTTAATATGATAGCTTATGAAATGTTTATTACATCTTAAGTTGTGGCTCATTTTACTGCTTATGTGCCTTAGCGGTGCATCGGCCAAAGCCACCATTTCGGTTCAATTTACCTTTTATGAGAATCCTACAGAGGATTTGTCAGATGAGGCATACAACAAGTTTATGGAGCAATTCATCAACAACAACATCTTTAATGGGGCAACCATATATTGTTCAACAGACAAGCGCTTGCTTGATGATGATAGCGAAATAGCAACTGATTTAAACGAATATCCTGCATCGCTAAAGGGTATAACTATAGGTAAAGGATCTGTGAACTACGGACAAGCAAATGTGTCTTTCTATTATTTGTGGAAGAGAGATGAAGAGGGCAGAATGGTTTATTACAGAGTATTTAGCCCGCGTTATTCAAGAGTGATAAAGGATAGTGTGTATGTAAGAAAAAACAGACCGCAAAGCCTTGTACTAAATTATCAGCAAACTTGCACGCGCATAAACGTTACGGCAACCGATGTTGATGGCAAGCCTTTGGCATTCTATTTTGTGCCAAAATGCATGATGAGCAACGCCTTTAATAGCAATCGCTTTATGAATGGCATAAAGGTGGCTCAAGGAGATACGGGCTTTGTTTATGTGCCCAAAGGCGAACGGATTGACTATCTCATTGTGCCACAAGACTATCGCTATGCGGTGCACACTGGCACATGCATTGCAAACGGCAATGCGCAACAATCGCTTGCATTTGACTATAGTAAGGCCAAGAAAGTGCGTTTGTATATAACCGACGAGCGTGGCAAACGATGCAGTTTCTCAACTGTCGAGCAAGTGTCTTCGGCTATATATGCCGATGGCGTTGCAGCCACCAATAAAAGTCAATATGCTTGGGGATATTATTGCGGAATGCCTTTTGCCAAAGGCTATTATAAGGTGGGAACGTACGCAATGGATGGTGCAAACTTTGTAGAATTTCTTGCATTACCAGGTGATTTCGTGGTAGAAATGAAAAATATTCGGAGTGAGGACTCTACCTTCATATCGCCTTGTAATTTTGCTAATAATTATGTTGTTCGCTCTATCCATGTGGGCGAAGATGACGTTCAAAACATAGAGTTTGCACGTTGCCAGCCCGGACAATATAAGCTAAATGTTAAGGGACTTGCAAAGGATCGTAGCCCTTATCTGGGTATTGGGTTTTACTGCCAATATCCTGTTGATTTTGTATATAACCAATGGAAACAAATTTGGAATTACCAATTGCAGTCAGACACTATTGGCAATGATATGCAGATAAAAATTACGAAAGATGCATCATCGGGTAGCCTAAAGCCTTATTTCTATAAAATGAACTTGGAAACTGGCGATAGACTTAATGTTTTTGTGCCTGAAGTGTTTCAAAGCAATCCGATTGTCCCTACGAGTATGGTCGCTGCAACTCCCATCGTGATAGATGCACCAGTAGCTATCAGATTTACAAACTGCTTTTCGGTGCTTAAAGACAATTATTTTTCATCGTCTGACGGTAGTGATTACTTAACCATTTTGAACGAGGACGAAAGTAAACAGGAGACGATTAGGTATATAACCAACAAGTATTGGAAAACCGATACAATAACCGTTTATCTGCCAAAAGGTTCGTATAAATGGAAGTTAGAAAATGCGAACGTCACCTATAGTTTCAGCGCTAATGAGCCTTTACTCATCGACCTTGCCGACCATAGTATGCGAATTGATGCTGTTAATGCTCCCATATCAGCAACTCCAGCCGCACAAGAGAAGGCACGCTATGCTATTGATGGTCGTAAGCTCTCTGCTCCACAAAGTGGCGTTAATATAGTGGTAATGAGCGACGGAACAACACGAAAAATCATTGTGAAATAGTATAATAATATCTGCAGCAACCATTGTTTTCTCTTAAAAGAAAATAGTGGTTGCTTTGTTTTGTAAACAAGTAGTGCTATCTTTGTAAATAAATGAGAAAATCTTAAATCTTATACGTTATGAAGAAAACGGTAATTGGCTTATTTTTTTCTTTTTTGTTCGTAACTATGTCTGCACAACCACAAGTGCAAGCACTAAAAAAACAATTGGCTACAAAAGGCGCCAATGCACAAGTTGTGACCGAAATAGCAAGAGTATATAGCAGTTCTAATCCCGACTCTGCACTGAAGTATGCAATGTGGGCAAAAACATTAAAGCCCAATGCCAAAGAGCGTATAACAATTAATGCTGCACAAGGTGAAGCACTATTGGCGCAAGGTAAAACGGCTGATGCGTTGAAACTATTTACAGAAGCTTACCAATGGGCAAAACAACTGAAAGACGAGAAAGAACTATATAATCAACTTTGCAGCATGGGTATTTGCCACAGCCGATTACAGGCTTTTGATAAGGCTGCAAAATGCTATGAAAAGGTGATAAACTATGGAATTCAGCATGACAGAATGCTTGCTTTTTCGGGCTACCAAAACTATGGTGCACTATGTAGTAGAGTGGGCAGAGTGGCTGATACAGAGAAGATGCTACGCAATGCGCTAAAGTATGAGAGCGCTGCCGAACCCGCTTTGCGTGTGTCGGTATATGCCGGATTAGGTACTATATTAACGGCTAATCCAGCTAAATTTGCCGAAGCTGAGACTTATCTAAAAAAAGGTATCAACATTGCACAGAAGGCTCACGAACCCTTGGCAGAGGCAAGTTGCTTATCGCCTCTTATCACTTTGCTCACACAGCAACCGCAGCGATATAATGAGATACCTGGGCTTATCAGCAGAACAAACAAAATAGTGGCAAAACTAACTCCTAATGGCTCTGAACGCATGCAACTCGAACATGCCAAAGCTAACTACTATTTTGTTACTCGACAATGGAAGGAGGCTTTGGCGTCGGCTCTTGTGCTTTATGAAAATGGACCAGCCGTGTCGTCGGAGCGCGACAAAGTGATGCTCATGGTGGCACGTGCCTACGAGGGAGTGGGAAAAACAGATAAAGCTTGCTACTTTTATCGCGAAGCATATTACATAGCTGATTCTATTCAACAAATAAAAATACAGCAACAGTCGAGCGATGCAGCAGCACGATACGATACGAAGGAAAAGGAATTTAAAATTCTGCAATTGCAAAACAAAGCTGCTGCCGACGAGGTAAAGCAATGGCGCATGGGGGCATCGCTTGTGGGGAGTGGAGTGCTTATTTTGCTTGGCATAGTGGGTGTGATAATTTATCACCGAAATCAAAAGAATAAAATGCAACTTGTTGAAGCAAAGAAATATATCGATGGCATAGAAGCTGAACGTAAACGTATGGCTCAAGAACTGCATGATGGTGTGTGCAATGACCTTTTGGTAACGGAGATGCAGATGCTATCGGCAGATAAAATTGAAGAGGCTGTGGAGCAACTTCACAATGTACGCAACGATATCCGACAAATTTCGCACGACCTTATGCCGCCTAATATGCAGTATGCTTCGTTAGACCAAATGTTGTCGGCTCTGTGCTATAAACTTACTGAAACAAAAAAATTTAAGGTTGATTTGAATGTGGACACAACCTTTGATTGGAATAAAATGAAACAAGACGTTGGACTACAACTCTATCGCATAGTTCAAGAATGGATGACCAATTTGATAAAGCATGGTAAGCCAAATTGTATAACAATATCTCTTGGCATGGAGAATGAACGCGTGGTGTTGCAACTAATAAGCGACTCGCCATCTACTGATAATTACAAGGAGGGCTATGCCACAAATGGTATTGGACTACAATCGGTAAACGAACGTTTAAAGCGTATTGGAGCAAAGGTATTGCATTCAACAACACCAAATGGCATGGACGTGTTGGACATAAGGTGCTAAATCATGCTTAAAATGCTTGTCAAGTTACATAATTAAACTTTCTTTGAAAGATTTATCACTATTTTTAATGACAAATATAAAAAATCATTGGCTTATATTTGCAATACAATAAAATCAGTAATACTTATTTGTCATTATGCAAGGAAAGTTCTCAGTTATCATTTGCGACGATCATGCTATATTGTTAGAGGGGTTGAGGGTTACACTTCAGCGTCTTTCATGTATAGATGAAGTGTTGGTAAGCAGTAATATAGAACAGGCTATACAGAAGCTTCAGTCTTGCAAAATAGATTTGGCTATTGTTGATTTGGCCTTAGCAGACTCATCGGGGCTAACACTCATAAATTACATAAAGATGCACTCGCCCAATACGCGCTCGTTGGTATATACCTCGCACGAAGAAATATGGTATATCAATGCATTGATGCGCTCTGAACTTGATGGCGTGGTCTTTAAAAGTTGCACACCACAAGAGCTACAACATGCGGTAGAATGCATATTGAATGGTGATAAATACTTTTGCGAACAATTCAAAAAACTTGTGAGCCACATTGAGATGCACATTCCGCAAACGAGCGACACACTCACTGCTCAAGAAAAAAAGGTGCTTTGCAAACTGGCCAAGGGCATGAAGGCCAAAGAGATTGCTGACGAATTGTTTGTATCGGTTAATACCATCAATACACACAAGGCACATTTGCTGTCGAAATTCAATGCCGCCAATACAACAGAGCTTATAATCAAGGCTTTTGTTAAAGGATTGGTAGAACTGAAGGTTTAATATTTTACACATTTACCTGTTTATATACAATATAAGGGAGGAAATGCAGCCTGCTGCTTTCCTCCCTTAATATATATGTCTATACGATGCGGTAAGTTTGCTTAAAATTCGCTCGTAAAGTGGAACTTGATGTGCTTAAAGTCTTGCTGTGCCATTTGCAATACATAACCAGAGTCTGCAAGGAACACATCGCGCCCATCGCGGTCTTTGGCCATATATTGATATTTACGTTTCTTAAAGTTTTCAAGTTCGGCCTGGTCGTCGCTTTCAATCCAACAAGCTTTGTAAAGATGAATAGGCTCCCAACGACATTTAGCGTTATATTCGTTTTCAAGTCTGTATTGTATGACTTCAAATTGCAATTGGCCTACAGTACCGATAATCTTACGACCATTAAACTGATTGACAAAGAGTTGTGCCACACCTTCGTCCATAAGTTGCTCAATACCCTTGTTGAGTTGTTTGGTCTTCATAGGGTCGGCATTCTCAATGTACTTAAACATCTCTGGTGAGAAAGAAGGCAAACCGCGGAAGTGCAACTTCTCGCCTTCGGTAAGTGTGTCACCAATCTTAAATATACCATTATCTGGCAAACCAACTATATCGCCAGCCCAAGCCTCGTCTATAGTGCTTTTGCGTTGCGCCATGAATTGAGTGGGCGATGAAAAACGCACAGTCTTGTTGTTGCGTACGTGTAGATAAGGTTTGTTGCGTTCAAACTTGCCCGAACATACTTTGCAAAACGCAATGCACGAACGGTGATTGGGGTCGATATTAGCTGTTATCTTAAAGATGAAACCAGTAAACTTAGGTTCGTCGGGGTGAACCATTCGCTCCTCTGCTTGTGTGTCGCGAGGGTAGGGGGCTATCTTGACAAAGCAGTCGAGCAATTCTTTCACACCAAAGTTGTTGAGGGCTGAACCAAAAAACACAGGAGCAACATCTGCATTGAGGTAGTCTGCTTCTTCAAATGTGGGGTAAACTCCATCAACAAGTTCCAAATCGTCGCGTAGCTGCTTGGCGTCTTGTTCGCCCACATGCTTTTCAAGTTCAGAACTGTTAATATCCACAGCTATTTTCTCTGTTACCTTTTGCTTGTCTGGAGCAAAAAGGTTGAGTTGCTGCTCATAGATGTTGTATACTCCCTTAAATCTTGCTCCTTGATTGATAGGCCATGAGAGCGGACGCACCTTGATTTGCAACTCTTGTTCAAGTTCGTCAAGAAGGTCAAATGGGTCTTTACCCTCGCGGTCCATCTTGTTGATGAAAATGATAACAGGCGTTTTGCGCATACGGCAAACCGTCATGAGTTTGCGTGTTTGTGCCTCAACACCCTTGGCTCCATCTACTACAATAATAGCTGAATCAACGGCTGTGAGCGTGCGGAATGTGTCTTCTGCAAAGTCTTGGTGACCCGGAGT
>DJEH01000091.1 GCA_002431845.1 Prevotellaceae bacterium UBA5903
CGCTCGCCTTGCACTATCTTTGCACCAAGAAACATAGGTACCTTTACGATTATGATTAACAGAGAACTGATAAGGCTGAAAGTGGTTCAGCTCATTTATTCGTATTATCAAAATGAGGGCAAAACGCTCGAAGTGGCTGAAAAGGAATTGTCGTTTTCACTACAAAAGGCTTACGACCTCTACGAATACTTACTCTCTATTTTAGTAGAACTAAAAAAGTACGCAGAGCGTAAAGACGCTGTGCGATTGGCACGCGAAAAGCGTACGGGTAAAGCTATAGGCGGAGTGTCGCCCGATAAACAATTTGCAGATAACAAGTTGCTCTGCCAATTGGCAGAAAACAAGGCATTGATTGATTTTCAAGAAAATCGTAAGGGTCAATGGCCTGAGGAAGATGCTTTTGTAAAAAAGCTTTACACCAAATTGACAGAAAGCGATATTTTCCAACTATACATTGATAAAGAGGACTTCTCTTACGAGGCAGATCGCGAGTTGATACGCAAACTCTATAAGACCTTTATCTGCAACAACGACGACTTTGATGCGCTTATTGAAGACCACTCGCTCTATTGGAACGACGATAAGCAAGTGGTAGACTCGTTTGTGCTAAAAACTATCAAGCGTTTCAACGAAAAGAGTACTGCCGACGAAGAACTTCTACCAGTGTACGCTGCCGATGAGGACCGCATGTTTGCAAGCCGACTCTTTACGGCTACAATAGAACGTGGAGCCGAATTGCGCGACATCATACGCAATAATACTAAAAACTGGGAGTTCTCGCGATTGGCTTTCATGGATGTAATTATCATGCAAATTGCTTTGGCAGAAATCCTTACGTTCGATTCTATTCCGCTCAACGTTACATTTAACGAATATCTCGACATTGCCAAGATTTATAGCACTCCACGTAGCGCATCCTATATCAACGGCATGCTTGACGGCATCGTTAAAAATTTGGCTAAAGAGGGACGTACAAGCAAAGTACGCGAAAAGAAACCTACAAGTGCAAGCGCAAGCAAAGACAAAGCGCAGCATGAATAAGCAAGAAAATTCCTTAACCTACTGACAACAACTTTTATATTTATACAATTATGAATTTGACTTTTTTACAAGCTGCAGCTGCCGGACAACAAGGCGGTGGCTACTCTATGATTATCATGATGGTGGTGCTTTTTGCCATCGTATATTTCTTTATGATTCGCCCTCAAAACAAAAAGCAAAAGGAAATTCAAAAGTTCCGCAATAGCCTTGAAGTTGGACAAGATGTTATTACAATTGGTGGCATTCATGGCACTATCAAAAGCATCAACGAGCAAGAAAACACGGTGTCGCTTGAGGTTGCTACTGGCGTGAAAATCACTTTTGCTAAAGAGGCTATCAACCCTATTGCAACTGCTAAAAAATAAGATTAGTTCATCTCTATAAAAATATTTCGTAAAGGCTTCGTCTGTATGTGTGTTGCTATGCTCTGATTGCTTGAGCATGGGTTTCTGCATAGGCGAAGCCTTTATAAGTAGGTATTCAAAATTAATTGACAAAAACAATGTGCTAAAGCATATCAATTAATATTAAACATAATTCTACAAATTAATTTTGAACACCTACTTACCTACTTATTTATTATAAAGAGAGAATGTATGGATGTCTCTCCTTAAAACCGCTATCATCATGGCATTGAATAGGAACAATGTTGGATTAGTTAATAGCAAAATGCGCAAATGGCTACAACGCAACGTGCTGACTAAATTGCTTAATAAGCAAACGTTTATCTTTCTTTTTTTCCTTGCACTCAGCACTACATTTTGGCTTTTTCAGTCGCTTAGCGAAACTTATGAACAAGACTTTGCTATACCTGTTGAACTACGCAATGTGCCAAGCAATGTGGTGGTGACAACTGAACTGCCTAAGGAATTGCACGTAACATTGCGCGACAAAGGTAGCGTGTTGCTCACCTATAAATATACACACCACATTAATCCAGTGGTAATAGATTTTAATGCCTACGCCAATAGTACGGGACACGTGGTGATACAAGCAAGCGAACTGACAAGACAAATCACAAACCAACTGCTCAGTAGCACTCAGTTGCTTAGTATAAAGCCCGACCCCATGGAATTTTACTACAACTACGGACAATGCAAACGTGTACCAATTGTGCTACAAGGTAACTTCCGCACCGACAAACTGTATGCGCTGGCCGACATATTGCTTGCTCGCGACTCGGTAATGGTGTATGCCTCGCGCGAAATTCTTGACACCATTACTGCTGCATATACCAAACCGCTTGGGCTGCGCAACCTTGCTGACACAACACGCTTAAACGTGCCTTTCCAACAGGTGAATGGAGCCAAGTTTGTGCCATCTGCCGTGAGAGTCACGTTCTGTATAGACCGATTGGTAGAGAAAACTGTACAAGTGCCTGTACAACAGGTAAATTTTCCTGCAAGCAAACAATTGCGCACCTTTCCTGCCACGGTAAACGTTACTTTCCAGGTGGGCATGGGGCTTTATCGCAACATTACAAGCGAAAACTTTGTACTCGTA
Source organism: Prevotellaceae bacterium UBA5903 (assembly GCA_002431845.1). Lineage (GTDB taxonomy): Bacteria > Bacteroidota > Bacteroidia > Bacteroidales > Bacteroidaceae > Alloprevotella. The sequence continues at coordinate 2,545 of DJEH01000091.1, forward strand.
GTAAACTATGAGGATTTGCTTAAAAACAAAACGAACTTTTGCCACCTCTCGCTAAAAACGATACCTAAGGGTGTGAGCCACGTGCGCATTAGTCCGCAAGATGTGGAATATATCATTGAAGACATTGACGAAGATGAAACCGAACCTGACAACTGATGCAAGCACCGCAACAACAAAGCATTACCCAATGAGCATAGGCATCACTGGAGGCATAGGGAGCGGCAAAAGCTACGTTTGCAAACAATTGGAACAAGCGGGCCACCCAGTGTTTTACTGCGATGATGTAGCAAAACATATCATTCGCACTCATAAGGATGTAAAGAGAGAACTAACGGCACTTGTTGGCAACAACTTGTATGGCACCAATGGTGCACTTGTGAAGAATGTGTTGGCTGCTTACTTGTGTAAGGGAACGGCTTATTCTCATAGAGTAGATGCCATTGTACACCCACGTGTGGCAGAGGCTTTCAAGGCTTTTTGCCAACTGCATGCTACGGCATCTGTTACCCTCTCCCACTCCATCCCACCATGCTTACAAGGCGAAATTCAACTTTCGCAACTCATCGGTTTGCCCATAGGTAGTGTGGCGTTTATGGAGTGTGCTCTGCTCTTTGAATCGGGCTTCGACCGCTTGGTGGACACTTCGGTATTGGTGCATGTGAGCCATGCAACTCAAATTAAACGCCTCATGGCACGCGACCACATTTCGCTTGAAAAAGCCCAAAAGTGGATTGACTTGCAGCTATCAGAGGAGGACAAATTGCAACGAGCTGATGCGTATGTGGTTAATGAATGAAATTTAAATCCGCTATTTTACCATACTAAATAGTCCAGAAAAAGCATTAAGGGTGGTTCTAAAACTAAATCAATAGAACCACCCTTAATGTTTTTAAATTATTGCTGTCCAGTAAAACTTTTGAAAAAAATAAACCCCGAAGTCCTATTTTTACAGGGCTTCGGGAAGGATATTTATGCTCTTTTGAGTTTTACCGGACAGCAATATAAAAAAATAAAATAGCTGCTATAAGTACTAATTTTGCCTACGTACAAACCAATTAGCAGTTCCTAAGAACGATGTAATATCAAGGCTATTCATATCTTCGTCAAAGGATGCAACACAGAAACCTCTGACAGGACTTTTAGCAGAAGGATCGGTTATATATAAATCAGTACCAGATAGATAATAGGTCATATCATAGGTCGCACTATCGGTTACGCATTGACACTTTCCGTTGGCTTCAAACATCATTGTGTATTGTATGGTGTCTATAGACCGCGTTGTATCTTTCTCCCACTTGCCACATATTTGCTTACGATAAAAATCGCGAGAGAAATCTAAATATGACGCAGCACTTTTATTGAACTTATGCAATTTGCTGTTTAAATAGAAATAGAATTCGTCATCATTAAGACGATAAATATCTATTTTTTCAAACGGGCCACCCTCAAAAACAATAGAGTCACGGCAATATTTATAATCGCAAAGTGTACCCTCTGCATCATTATCGTTTTGGAAGATGATGCATTTGCCATTATCCATAAAGCACACAGACAACTCGTCTGAACCTTTTGCATCAAACCAAAAACCTAAAAGAAGTTGTTCCTTGATGTCCGTAGGAGATGGCGACTCACTCACATTGCTAACTGAATCAGAATCATCGTTGCATGCAGTGAAGATGGGCAGAGCCGTAACACTCAAAAGGAGTGTAAAATAAAGTAGTTTTCTCATATTAATAAGGATTCATAAGTTGTTCTTCATAGATAGTAAAGTAGGTGTTAAAAATTGATTGATATGCCTTAGTACATTGTTTTTGTCGGAAACATAGGCTGAAGAGGGAACACAGCGAGCTACATGACAAATGGAAACCTATAGCTATGGCGGAAGCAATATGCTAAGGCATACCAATCAATTTTTAACACCTACTTAATAATGCATATAGCAAAAAGGGAAACTGCGTGCTTGCCCATGTACGAACAGCATGCCATCTCTATTTACTAAAGCATCTCGAAACGCTCTTTAAGTTTGCTAAAAAATCTACGCGATATAACAGGTTCAATATTGTCGAACGGAGCACAAAATCGACAATGTTGCGTTTTATTTTCTATAGCTGCAAGGTAAGTAAGATTGATGATACACGTGTTGCTTATACGTACAAAGGCATGGTGGAGCGACACTATATCATCGGCAGTAACCCCCTTGCGCAACATGTGTTGTGTGCCGTCGGTAAGCACAAGTTTCCAAGTGCGTTGTTCGTTTTGATAATTGAACATCAACACCTCCTCTACTGTTACCAACAAAAGTTCGCAAATGGTTTGCATGGCTATTTTATGGGGTGCAAGCGGAGTTGTAAGAGGCTTTGCGTTAGACTTATCTTCCTTCATTACACGGTCGAGCACTATGCGTAGCTCTGATTGCTTATAAGGCTTAAGTAAAAAATCGAATGCTGATTGGCGTATAGCATCAAGCATGTAATTGGCAAAGCCCGTATAAAAAACAACCTTGAATGAAAACGAAATTTTGGGTTTGATGCTCTCTAAAAACTCTATACCCGACTTACCTGGTACCTCAACATCTAAGAACAATACTTCGGGCTGAAGTTCGAGCAAAGGCAAAGTTGCCTCGGTATACGACGAAAATGTGTGTACGCTACCTATTTCAGGCTGCTTCATAAGGTCGTTTGCTAAGGTTTCGAGTGCAGTTTTGTTATCGTCTACTATAAACGCTGTAATGCCTTTGTTTCCTTTCATGTTCAATTATTAAATATTTGTATGCAAATGTACAATAAAATAAAATCTTTTCTGAAAATAATCTCTTTACAATATGTATAGAATGCATTAATCATATCATAAGTTTCATTTTACAATACACAAAGTGCATTATGTTTGAATTTTATGCATTTAACTATCATATACATTAATATCTAAACTTTTAGGGATGAACAAACAATAAATAAATGGTAAATTTTGTATTCTTAAGCTCTTATCTCTTATTACTATTACAAAAAAGACAAAATATTTTTACAATTTTACAGAATATGACAATAGAGAGCATTTTGCATCATTATTGCCCTGTTAAGACTTGATGCTTGATTATTTGTATCTTTGAAATATTATCACTATTTTTGCATAGAATTTATATGCAATGTGCCAATTAAATCGTTTATAATCAATGCATTACAAGTCTTCCACACGTTGGGTAAAAGATTACTATATCCACGGACGAAGAGTGAGTTAATAGCAAAGTTACAAAAGCCATAACACGCTAAAAGCCAAAGAAATGCATGATTGGTTAAATGGTAAAAAAGCGCTTACATGTAAATTAAACAACAAATCTATTCAAAAAAAAATAATATATATAATGACACTTTTTGAATATTCAACATATCTATGTTGTGTTACTATCTTGTTGGTGCTCAGCATCGTGCTTTTCTTTTTTAAAACCGAAAAGTTGGGTAGTGATTTCTATAAGGTGAAATATAATCTTGCCACGAGTATGTTGTTCTATGCCGTGGTGTTTTCGCTCTATCTTTACTATGGTGTTAGGTATCAATCAATTTACATACCCAACTGCTACATATCACCATTTTACTATTATTATGCGTTTTTCTTCCTCTCATTAGGTGTTAGACGCATGCTGCATGCCCCCAAAGTAAAGAAAAGCAAAATAAATATTCTTACTATTCCGCTTTTATGTTTAGGTGGTATAGACTATGTTTTCTACTTAGTGCTCAACATAAGAGGGCTTAGCTATAATGTGCATACCTACCAATATTATACACATTTACCCTTAGGTGTAATTTTTGCCTACATGCTCTATTTTATATGCTTTGCAGGTACATTTTGGATGCTTGCAAAAGTAGTTATGCAAGAGAATGTTTTCAGAAAAGACATTGACAACTATTATGCAAATAGTAATTTGATAAATAACATTAGGCAACGTTATCGTTGGCTAATTTTAGCAGGCTATGTCATTGTTTCGGCTGTTATCATTATAGACCTCAGCACATCTTTCTACGAGTATCACATCAGCACATTAAATGCAGGAACTCCTCCATTACCCTCTCACATATATCAATTTATGGCATGGTTGGTGTGCATTGTAGTGATGATGTTTACGATTATCGTATTTAACTCTCAACAATATTATAACGACGTAAACGAAGCATTCAACATGCAAGAAATTGTTGGTGGAGCAAACGAAGATGCAAACCAACAACTCACTAAGAACAAACAACTTGGCACACAGCAGCATAACAATGAAGAGGCAGACAACCACGATGTAAAAACAGAGGAAAGAACTATACAAGAAAGTAGTGCAACGCCCAAGGAGCAAGTTTCTGTTCAAACACAAAAAGGAAGAAGCACAGAGGCTGAACATAATGATGACTTTGACATATTGGCCCAACGGCTCAAAGAGTGGGAAAATAAGGAGGAGCACCCTTATCTTGCAGAAAGTTTAACAATCAGTAAAGTGGCAGACGACCTAAAAGTAAGCAATCGCTTGCTATCTGAATACCTCAACATCACGCTGAAAGTAAACTTTAACACCTATATTAACCTTTTGAGAATAAACTATATTAAGAAAGTATTAGCTGAAAATCCGAATCAGACCATATCGGAATTGGCATACATTGCAGGCTTTACAGACGCTTCGGCATTGACCAAAGTATTTAAACGACTTACGGGAACAACACCAAGCAAATATAGAGTTGAAAGCCGCAAAAATGCCAATATAAATTAAGAAGTCTTTCATCTTCGTTTTTATTTTTTCTCTTGGATTTTTTAATTATTTCTATTTCCTTTTATTTGTCAACCCTTTCAAAAGCGGAGTTCAACTGAGCCATCCTCACTCTTTCCGCTCCCTTTACAGCCATTTCATAATCACATTCCTTATCTCCCATTTTGCTCGCAACCACGAAAAGTTCCAGACTCATCAGAAGTATAAAGAATATACCGTAGAAAGCACCTGCCACCCATCTGTTTGTGATAATGGCAACCATGGCCTCAAGCTCTTCGAGAAAACCAACGTTGGCTTTACATTCCTTGCGTGTATCTTCCTCTACGGTCAATTTCTTTCTTGACCATTCTTTCTCTTGTTCTGCCAACTGTTTTATCTTCTCGTTGTTCGCGTTTACCACCTCCTGTTTTGGGTTAGCCACCTGGTTCGTCGTGACAGATGGGTTGTTTACGGTTTTGATTTTGCCATTGACAACCAGTTTCTCTTGGCTGTTTGTAACAGAGCGTTGCATTATCCAAGGATTGGCATTAATGTCGGCTTGAAGCGTAGAGTTAAGCCTATCCAAGGAGTCTTTCTCTGCATTTATCGCGGAAAGCTTCCCGTCGATAACCCCAGCTCTCTTTTGTGTCAAGTCTGCCGTCTGCTGTTCTATCGTATCAGCCATCTG
>DJEH01000118.1:0-14598 GCA_002431845.1 Prevotellaceae bacterium UBA5903
TAAGGATACGTATCCTTATAAATTCAAGCACGTTTTTAGCATCTTAAAGATGCGAAAGTAGTTGCAGAAATAGCTATAACTATCTCATAATCAACACTTTATAAAAAATCACCCATAATTACGTTGTTTTGAACCAAATATTTTTGATTTCATTTTACGCTATTCTCAGCGAACAGATTTTGAATAAAATAGGAAAAATAGAACAATATTTTATGCATTTTACACACATAGGATAGCAACATTTTGCTATTTTTTCTCATAGGACATTTGTGTTATTATTTAATAAAATAAGGCCATTTATTATTCAAATTGCTCTTTATTGTAAAGACTTTACGTTATCTTTGCAGAAGATAGGTTGCGGCTCGGCATAAAGTTCAAGCAAGCTTGGCTTTCTGCTCTCGCACTTACACTATCTTTGCAGAAGATAGGTATTTATATACAGCTTTTATTTTTGACAAAAAATAATCCTTTATAAACTCTATGAAAAGAAAATCATTACTCATCGGCATGGCAGCCCTCATCTTTCCACTATCGATGTCGGCACAATACACCATCTATCCCATACCACACCAGCAAACGGCTGGAACGGGCACTGTAAGCTTTACGCAGAACGTTAATGTGGTATGTGAGGATGGCATTGACAGCTATACAAAGCAACGCATCGAACAGGTGTTTAAAGACCACGGACTCTCTGTTAGCTTTGGCACCAAAGCCTCTTCCACCGAATCGAACGTGTTTGTGGGCGTGAAAGGCAGCAATGGTATTGCCAACGACAAAGCTACTGAATTGGGGTTAAAAGCCGATGTGTTTGACAAAGCTAATAAGTTCGACCGTCATCAGCTTTCGCTCACCGATGGTGGCAATGGTCGTGCACAATTGGTGGTATTGGGCGAAAATGCTGATGCTGCCTTCTACGCTTTTGCATCGCTCGAACAGATATTCGATGCTGGCACAAGCAACTTGGCTACCGTAACCATCAACGACTATGCCGACCTTAAGGAACGCGGCATTATTGAGGGATTTTACGGACTACCCTACTCGCTCGACGTGCGCAAAGACTTGCTACGCTACATGATGCGCTACAAGATGAACACCTATGTGTATGGCCCTAAGTGCGACGACTACCACTCTAACCACTGGAAAGACCCCTATCCCACAAGCATCACTGCACAACAAGAGGAGTGGGGCTACATGACGCAAGCTAAGATGAAAGAACTTTGCGACGTGGCTCACCAAACCAAGGTAAACTTTGTTTGGGCCATCCACCCGGGCAATGCCTTGATGAATAGTAGTACGGTGGTTACCGACGTGATGAAGAAGTTTGAGAGCATGTACAACCTTGGTGTTCGCCAATTTGCAGTGTTCTGCGACGACGTGAGCATCCCCTCAGACGATGCCGGTATGAAAACTACTGCCGACCGCATAACAGCCTTGCAAAAAGCTATTGAAAAGAAGTGGAACATAGCTGGAGCCAACCCACTCGACACGGTAAAGGCATTGCGTTTTACGCCTCAAATATATTGCCGCGGATTTGCTGGAAGCGAAGACCAATTTAACCGTTTCTTTAATGCTTTGAGCACTATGCCCTCTAACGTTACGGTTTACTACACAGGCGGTGGTGTATGGTCAATCCCTAACGACGGCGACCTCAACACGGTGCAAAAACAATTTGGACGCCAAGTTATTTGGTGGTGGAACTATCCTTGCAACGACAATGGTACGGGACCAAGCGAGATTTATCCACTCGACATGAAGAGCAATTTTGTGGATATGCCTAACGTTGGTGGCGGCTCTTTGCCATCAGAAATCACAGCGAGCAACCAAGGCATCATCTGCAACCCTATGGCACAAGGCGAGGTGTCGAAAACAGCTGTATTCTCGGCTGGCGACTTTGGTTGGAACAACAAGGGATTTGATAATATGACATCGTGGGAGGCCTCTATCAAATCGCTATTCCCTGGCAACGAACAGGCCATCGAAGCTTATCGTTTCCTTGCTCCCTACCTAAGCAAAAACGACCCTGCATCGCTCAATACCCTTATCAATAGCTACAAGAGCAAGAATGACCCTACAGAACTCAACGAACTGATGGGCAACATTGTGAAGTATTGCGATGTGCTCTCATCGCTCGAAAGCTCAACAAAAGATAACGAGCGCTTGATGTACAACGACCTCAAACCTTGGGTGCGTCGTCTACACGACATGGCTGAGCTAACTCAATCTTACTTAACATCTGCCCAAAAGAGCGATATTAGCGAACGTTGGAGTGACTACATGACCGATAGTAAGCTATCTGCCAGCCTATCAACCAACGACGACTACATGGTAGAACGCCTTAGTGGTTTTGGAGGATCAAGTATCACTACCGAGCCTCGACTCACACATGCAGCCTATCGCTACCTCACTCCTTTTGCCTCTGAATATCTCAAGGCTCATAGCGTAGACGACCTATTTACAAAAGAGAATAATACAAAAGCTACTCTCTTTAGCAACTATGAGGGAGCTAAGGCTACTATTACCTCTGGCACTACCTATGCACTCAATATGCCTAAGGCTCAAAACGTTCCTGCAGGCGGATATATCGGAATAGAACTGCCTGCACCAACCCGTATGTCGGGCATTACAGTAGACAAGACTTTGCTAAACAACAGCAATTTTAATGTGTTGCTCAGTAACGACGGCAAGGTATGGTACACCATTACTGCCGACAATATGGATATGCCCGAATACGTTCACTACCTTGCAGTGAAAAACGTAACCGATAGCGAACAAAGCCTGCGCATACGTGCCACCACAATTAAACTAACTGCTGCTAAGGCTGCCGAAGTTGAAAGCGCTACAGCTCCTTCAACAACCTATTGGAGCGGACACTCTGCCGACCTTATGGCTGATGGTAAATACAACACTTACGTATGTATTAACCAAAACCAAAAGGTTAATGATGCCTATACCCTTACGCTCAAAAACACTGAGACTATAAAGAATGTACGTATCTGCATGGGCACAACCAATGGCGACTATGCATACAAAGGCAACGTACAAGTGTCGGCCGACGGAAATAAATGGACCAACCTTAAAGTGGCTGGTACAAAATCGGGGGTATACGCTATCGATTTGCCACAAAACGTTGTAGTGGGCACTGAATCGCAGTTTGGAACCGACATTATTGCTACCGACTTCATCCCTGCCGACGGCAACGGAAAGCCCACCACTGTCAATGCTAAGTACGTTCGTTTCTTAGTGACAGGACTGAATGGTGACAAATGGTTGCGTCTGCACGAAATTGAGGTAAATGGCGAAGCAATCAACACCGAGTCGGCTACACAAGATGCCAACGGCATAGCCATTAAAACTGCTAACGATGGCGACGGAACTACCTCTACCCAGTCGTATAAATTAGCATCTACAACAGGTGGCTCAATCTTCTACAACTTGCTTAATAACCATTTTGTTAAGAACCTAACGCTCTTCTGCGACCCCGAAACAATCGGCACATTGAAATTCTACACCACACTCGATGGCGAAACCTGGAACGAGATTTCGTCAAGCACCAATGGTGGCATCATAACGATTGCGTTTGACGATGCAGTTAAAAACGCTAAGGCTGTAAAGATTGCATGGACGGGCAAAACTACTCCCGCCATCTATGAGATTGTGGAAAATGCAACGGAAGGTGACGAGCGACCCAACGTAACACGCATTGAAAACATTGCAACCGATGGTGCATCGCAAACCCCTATCATCACGCTCAAGAATGGTGTGCTCACCGCCCAATCTGCCGAGGGACTTAAAAGCATCGAAGCCTTTACTCTTGACGGACGCAAGGTGTATAGCCAAGCACTTCAAGGCGAAAAGCAAGCCACACTACCTATCATCGTCACTAACAAACAAGTGATTGTGGTAAAAGCAACGCTAACGAACGGCACTTCGCAAAGCTTTAAAGTGCTTAAGTAATAAACACTTACAATAAGCTACAATTTGTATCTTAACGTCTGAGGATGTCCTTACGGGGACATTCTCAGATGTTTTTTTATTATATACATATTACATACGTTACGTTTTTTAGCAAAAGTTTTTGTGCATTAAATGCCTTGTGCTAACTTTGTAAAATATTGTACACTATAGCACTCTATGCAATTTGATGACGTTATCGGACAACACACTGTGAAGCAACAACTCAAGCAAATGCTCACAGAGAACCGCATGCCACATGCACTGCTATTTGCAGGTAATGAGGGATGCGGCAAACTACCTATGGCATTGGCATTGGCCAAACGATTGCTCTGCCAAAACCCCACTGCCGAGAACAATGCGTGCGGTTCGTGCTCTAATTGTCTAATGGTGGAAAAGTTGGCACATCCCGACCTTCACTTCATCTTCCCAACAATTAAGACTAAGGGACAAAACACTCCGGCAGTGAGCGACCAATTTCTTGACGAATGGCGCAAACAGATTACTGAAACTCCCTACTTCAGCCGACAAACGTGGCTTAACCGCATAAACGTTGAAAAGCAGCAATCGCTCATCAATGTGGCTGATGCCAACAACATTATCAATAAACTGGCCAGCGTGAGCAGTCAAGGAGGCTATCGTGTGGTTATCGTTTGGCTTGCCGAACAAATGAACTTGGCTTGCGCCAACAAGCTACTAAAAATTCTTGAAGAGCCACCACAACAAACAGTATTTATCCTTACTGCCGATTATCCCGAACGCATCATACCCACCATACTGAGCCGTACACAACGCATTGACTTTGCACCATTAAGCACCGAGGAACTAAAGGAAGCTATAGAACACTACAACGGACTTGAAAGCAACGATGCACTCATGGTGGCTCGTGCTGCAGCTGGTAGCTACATCAACGCACTCGAACAAGTGACTATGAATGCCGAAAGAGCACAGTTCTTCGACCTCTTTGTATTGTTTATGCGCCTTTGCTACATGCGCAAAATCAAGGACTTATACGAGTGGGCACAACAGTTATCCACATGGGGCAGAGAAAAGCAAAAAGCCTTTCTTGAATATGCACAAAGGCTCATACGCGAGAATTTTATTTATAATTTTCATAACCCCGAACTCAACTACATGAACCGCAAAGAAAGCGATTTTGCCGTGAACTTTGCGCGTTTCATCAACGAAAGGAATGTGATAGGCATTACCCAAGAAATTGAAAATGCACAACGCGACATTCAGCAAAATGTGAATGCTAACATGGTGTTCTTCGACTTTGCTCTAAAGATGATTGTACTGCTCATACAATAACATCAAATGGGCTATTTCTGCAACATTCTCTTTTCTTAACACAACTTCTTCATCGTTTTATTTACAAACGATTTTACATATACATATAAATACATAATGAATCAAGAAAACGAAAATATACAACCTACCAATACACCCACCGACACTTGCCTACAGTGTAAAGGCAATGCTTGCGCCAATACACACTGCACAGGTGGATGCAGCAGCCAATCATGCGGTTTCTGCCAATGGGGAGATGCCTCACTGCGCGGTTTACCAGCAAAAGGATGCGGACGCAGCGACCACCAACTCAACTCTTACGACTATCTGGCAGACATTCCAGGCAATCAAGAGGTGACCGACTTTGTAGAAGTACAATTCAAAAATACACGCAAAGGCTTCTATCGCAATGACAACCATATAGAACTGCAAAAAGGCGATATAGTGGCCGTCGAAGCACAACCTGGACACGATATTGGTGTGGTTTCACTCACAGGCAAACTTGTGTTGCTGCAAATGCAAAAGGCCAATCTGAAGCCTGGTTTCGAGATTAAACGCATTTACAGAAAGGCTCGCCCCACCGATATGGAAAAATATGAAGAGGCTAAAGCACGCGAACACGACACGATGATACGCTCGCGACAGATTGCCAAGGACCTTGAGTTGCAAATGAAGATTGGCGACGTAGAATACCAAGGTGACGGCAATAAAGCCATTTTCTACTACATTGCCGATGCACGCGTAGACTTCAGAAAACTTATTAAAGTGCTTGCCGAAGCATTCCGTGTGCGCATTGAAATGAAGCAAATCGGTGCACGTCAAGAGGCTGGACGCATTGGCGGCATTGGTCCGTGTGGACGCGAACTTTGCTGCGCTACCTGGATGAAGAACTTTAGCTCGGTAAGCACATCAGCAGCGCGTTTTCAAGACATTACACCCAACCCCCAAAAACTGGCTGGACAATGTGCTAAACTTAAATGCTGCCTCAACTACGAAGTGGATACCTACATGGAAGCAGCACGCAAACTGCCCGAACGCAATGCCTTACTCGAAACTGCAGACGGCACTTACCACCTATTTAAAACCGACATCCTTGCAGGACTTGTAACCTATAGCAGCGACCGTCGTATGGCAGCAAACCTTGTAACCATCACTGCCGAAAGAGCTAAGGAAATCATCAAAATGAACCAAGCTGGCGAGAAGCCACTATCGCTACTTGCCGAAGGAACTGAAGAGCCTAAACCCTCCGTAGACCTTGCTGAGCAAGACGAACTAACTCGTTTTGACAAAGCTAAGCGCAACAATCGACGCAGCAACCGACGTAACAAATCTGCAGAACAACGCTCAGACAACAAGTCAAACGAGACAAAGGGCAACACAAATAACCCTGCTAACGAAAACAATGCAGCACCCAATGCTAACAACGATAACAGCCGCAACAAGCGATATAACAATCGCCGACGCGACAACAACAATCGTAGGCGAGACCGCACCAACGGAAGCAACAAACCGAACAAGCCAAACAACGATGCAAGCGACAAATAAATGCAATTACTAACGATATGAATAGCGTTTTACATAAGTACATTTTATCAATCGGTACAGTCATAACGCTTTGCTGCATGCCTGCATGCGACAACAAGCCCGTAGCCTTTAACTATTGTTCTACCCCTGTTGAAGGATGGGAACTTGGCGATACACTCAAATATCATATCGACACCATTAAAAGCAGCGGAAACTACCAACTAAGCATTGGCATACGCACATCAGCCTCAACTCCATATCCTTACCAATCGCTTTGGGTTGTAATAAAACAACATTGGCATCACCCCGAAAAAATGGTTACAGATACCATCAAATGCCAACTAACTAACGATAGAGGCGATACGAATGGACATGGTGTAAGCCTATATCAATACGACCAAAACATTAAGGAGATAGACCTGCAACAAGGCACATCGGCCGATATAAGCGTATATCACATTATGCGAAGCGAAATGATTTCGGGCATCGCAGACGTAGGCATCAAACTGCAACAAAAGCAATAACAATTAAATGAGCAAGACTCCCTCTGAAACATAAATACAGAGGGAGTCTTGCTCTTTTAATTGTACGCTTCAGGTTTCATTATCAAGCATAAAGATGAATACACTGAAGATTTATTCACATTTCGGTTGTATATATTCTTATTTTATCGAAAATAATTGTATATTTGCAGCATAAAACAAAGAAAATTGCAACAAATCATGAGTAATAGAATGCAACGTTTGGAGGTGTTGCGTGTGATACTTGAGGGCAGTAACGACTTAGGAAGTCATGAGGATATACTCAAAGAGCTTGCCCAGAATGGTTGGAACGTAACACAAGCAACGCTGTCAAGAGACCTTTGCAAGCTACACGCCGCCAAAGTACTGACGGCAGATGGATACAGATACATCCTGCCCGAGAGCCCCATGTATCACCGGTCCGTTAAACCCGATATTGTACCACAATATCTCAGAAATTCAGGCTTTTTATCTATAGCATTCTCTGGTCACATGGCCGTTCTGAAAACTCGTCCGGGCTATGCTGCAGGACTTGCATCAGACATTGATGCCCACAAACTTGAAAGTGTATTAGGCACCATAGCAGGCGACGATACAATCCTTGTTATCATTCGCGAAGAAGCCACTCGTCAAGAACTTACCGACGAATTGGCACAAGTTATACCTGCCTTGCGAAGCATCGTGCTTTAAACTGATACTTAACCAAGCTTCTACAACATACCCTATTAAACCTATACATAGGTATAGGCTAATAAATATGCAAGTCAGCTTGCATAGCATGAATAAACTACGAAACTAAAACATTTATATACATACAATAAAACAATGGAAGAATACGACGATGGAATAAAGGTGATTGTAGCAGATGCACAACACGAAAAATACGTCGATACCATACTGCAAACCATTACAGATGCAGCAAAGGTGCGTGGCTCAGGCATTGCCAGCCGTACTCACGAATACGTAGCCACCAAGATGAAAGAACGCAAGGCTATTATTGCTCTCTACGGAGAAGAGTTTGCTGGCTTTTGCTACATTGAGAGTTGGGAAAACAAACACTATGTAGCAAACTCTGGTTTGATAGTAGTTCCAAAGTTCCGTGGACACCACCTTGCCACTCGTATCAAGCGTTTAGCATTTTCACTGAGCCGTGTGCGTTGGCCGCAAGCCAAGATTTTTGGTCTTACAAGTTCGGGAGCCGTAATGCGCATCAACACGTCGCTGGGCTATGTACCAGTGCCTTTTGCCGAACTGACACAAGACGATGAATATTGGAAAGGATGCGGCACACCCGATGCACCATGCTGTATCAACTGCGACGTACTAGCGCGCACAAAGCGCAAATATTGCGTTTGTACAGGTATGTTGTTCGACCCTGCGCGTCATCCCAACACGCCTCTACCCGTAGAAATACCACAAGACGTACTTGACTTTATCAAGACACACGAGTAAGGAAAAAGCAAAATGGTTGCAGCATCTATACCGCTGCATAACAACTCAAAGAAACAAAATGAAGAAGAAAGTAGTAGTAGCCTTTAGCGGTGGATTAGACACATCATACACCGTTATGTACTTGGCTAAAGAAAAAGGATATGAGGTTTATGCTGCATGTGCCAACACAGGCGGCTTTAGCGACGAACAACTCAAAACCAACGAAGAAAACGCTTATAAACTTGGCGCAACCAAATACGTAACGCTCGATGTTACACACGAATATTACGAAAAGAGCCTAAAGTACATGGTTTTTGGCAACGTTTTGCGCAACAATGTATACCCTATTTCGGTATCGAGCGAGCGTATTTTCCAAGGCATGGCAATAGCTCGTTATGCCAAAGAAATCGGAGCTGACGCCATTGCGCACGGCTCTACAGGCGCAGGCAACGACCAAGTTCGCTTCGATATGACCTTCCTTGTGATGTGCCCCGACATGGAGATTATAACCCTTACCCGCGACGGCAATCTATCACGTAAAGAAGAAGTAGACTACCTCAATCAACACGGATTTAAGGCCGACTTTACTAAACTTAAGTATTCATACAACGTAGGTATTTGGGGCACAAGCATCTGTGGTGGCGAAATACTTGACTCTGCACAAGGCTTGCCCGAAACAGCCTATCTTAAGCAAGTTACGAAGCATGGTAGCGAACAACTCAAACTCACCTTTGAAAAGGGAGAGCTAAAGGCTATTAATGGTGTACGTTACGACGACCCCATCGAAGCTATTCGCAAGGTCGAAGAGATTGGCGCTGCTTATGGCATCGGACGCGATATGCACGTGGGCGACACTATCATTGGCATCAAAGGTCGTGTGGGCTTTGAGGCTGCTGCCCCTGCCCTTATCATTGGCGCACACCGTTTCCTTGAAAAGTACACCCTATCTAAGTGGCAACAATATTGGAAAGATCAAGTGGCCAATTGGTATGGAATGTTCCTTCACGAGAGCCAATATCTCGAGCCCGTAATGCGCGACATTGAGGCTATGCTCACCAGTTCGCAGCGCTACGTAAACGGCACAGCCATTCTCGAACTCCGTCCGTTAGGCTTCAGCACAGTGGGTGTAGACAGCCCCGACGACCTTGTTAAGACCAAGTTTGGCGAGTATGGCGAAACCCAAAAGGGATGGACTGCCGAAGATGCTAAGGGCTTTATTAAAGTGCTCAGCACCCCATTGCGCGTGTTCTATGCCAACCACCAAGACGACGCTAAATAACGCATTTTTCTGCAACATACGCAATATGTTTGAATGATTAAAAGAATGGCAATTTGATTGTCATTCTTTTATTTAAAACACCTTATTAAGAATAAATAATCGCATGATAAAAATAGGTATTATCGGTGGAGCTGGATACACAGCAGGCGAATTATGCCGCATACTTCTTAACCATCCTGATGCAGAAATAGTGTTTGTTAATAGCGAGAGCAATGCTGGCAATCTGCTTGCCAACGTGCATGAGGGCTTGTATGGTGAGACCGATTTACGCTTTACCGACCAACTTCCATTTGACGAAGTAGACGTGGTATTCTTCTGCTTTGGTCACGGCAAGAGCACCAAATTCCTTGCCGAACACTACATCCCCGCCGATGTTAGGATTATAGACCTTGCACAAGATTTTCGCCTTGAAAGCGAAGACAACGACTACGTTTATGGTCTGCCCGAACTCAATCGCTCTAAGATACAAAACACGCTCCACGTGGCCAATCCAGGCTGCTTTGCCACTTGCATACAGTTAGGTTTGCTTCCGTTAGCCGAGGTTGGTTTGCTCACAAGCGACATCTCTGTAAATGCCATAACAGGCTCTACAGGAGCGGGAGTTAAGCCTGGTGCCACCACACACTTCTCATGGCGTAACAACAACATGAGCATCTATAAGGCGTTTGAACACCAACATGTTCCCGAAATCAAACAATCGTTGCGCCAATTGCAGCCCACTTTTAGTAGCGAAATAGACTTTATCCCCTATCGTGGCGACTTTGCGCGTGGCATCTTTGCCACCGAGGTTATCAAGTGCGATGCCCCCATCGAAGAGATTGAAGGCTTCTATCGCGACTTCTACAGCGAGGCTCCCTTTACCCATTACATTGACTCTCCAATCGACCTCAAACAGGTGGTCAATACCAACAAGTGCCTTGTTCATGCTGAGCGACACCGCGACAAATTGCTTATCACCTCATGCATTGACAACCTGCTTAAAGGTGCATCGGGTCAAGCCGTACAAAACATGAATCTGATGTTCGGACTCGAAGAAGACACCGGACTACGACTCAAACCAACTGGTTTCTAAACACATATAATAGTTTTAATATATGAACCTTTTTCCCGTATATCCCTTATTCGATATTAATATAGTAAAAGGCAAAGGTTGCCACGTGTGGGACGATAAAGGACAAGAGTATCTCGACCTTTATGGTGGTCATGCTGTTATTAGTATTGGCCACTGCCACCCACATTATGTTGAAATGATGACACGCCAACTCAACACGCTTGGCTTCTATTCTAACTCGGTCATCAACCAACTTCAGGTAGAACTTGCCACCCGTTTGGGCAATGCTTGCGGCTATCCCGACTATCAACTATTCCTTATCAACTCGGGTGCTGAAGCCAATGAGAACGCACTCAAATTGGCCTCGTTCCACACTGGTCGCAAGCGCATTCTTGCTGCGGGTAAGGCTTTTCATGGTCGCACCTCTTTGGCTGTCGAGGTTACCGACAACCCCAAGATTGTAGCTCCTGTCAATGCCAATGGCCACGTAACCTTCCTTCCGCTCAACAACCTTGAGGCTTTTGAGGCAGAACTTAAAAAGGGTGATGTAGCAGCCGTTATCGTAGAGTGCATACAGGGCGTAGGCGGCATTCGCATGGCTACCAAGGCATTTATGCAAGGCTTGCGCAAGGCTTGCGATGCAGCAGGCACCTTACTCATTTGCGACGAAATACAGTGTGGCTATGGTCGCTCGGGCAAATTCTTTGCTCACCAGCACCTTGATGTTAAACCCGACATCATCACATGCGCCAAGGGCATAGGCAATGGTTTTCCAATGGGTGCAGTTATTATATCGCCCAACATCAAAGCCACTTATGGCATGCTTGGCACCACCTTTGGTGGCAATCACTTAGCTTGCACAGCAGCCCTTGCAGTGCTTGATGTTATTGAGGAAGAAGGCCTTATTGACAATGCTGCCAAGGTGGGCAGCTACCTTATTGGCGAGCTTAAAAAGATGCAAAAAAACAATCCTCACATCACCGACGTGCGTGGCGAGGGACTGATGATTGGTGTGGAATACGACATGCCTATCAAGGATTTCCGCAACCACCTTGTACACAACGAGCACATGTTTACAGGCGCTGCATCTACCAACATCTTGCGCCTTCTGCCCCCTCTGTCGCTCACGATGGAAGAGGCCGAGCAAGCTATACACAAGTTGCAACAAGCTTGGGATGAGTACGACAAATAGCACATTTTAAAGGGATAAACAAAAAGGCGAAGCAAGTTTTCCACAAAGGAAATTGCTTCGCCTTTTTTATTGTTAATAACTCACTACATCACACATCGGCTTGCCATTTTTCAACCATTGTAGTAAGTTTATCGTCTATATACTTACTAAAATCGGGCGAGTCTACAATCTCAATATCCTCGTATAGTCCCAGCACAAACCTGCCTATGCCCACATAGCTACACACCTTGGTGTTGAAGCGATGACGCCCATCGTCAAGTAGTGTCATTTCGTGAAGAGCATCAGGATATTCCTCAAGCATCAAGCATCTTGATAGTTTGCCCATAATGAGCGAAACAGGCATTTGTTTTTCGCCCGTAAAACCAAACATATCGCTAAAGAAAGGCAGATGTTCTGCCTTGTGCGACCATAGCAAGTCTACCATCTCAACACTTTCAATGCGTGCTATCTTAAATGTTTTATTGGTTTTCGCCCCAATTTCGTAGCACCTCACCTCATTGTTTTGGTTCAAAAACATGTAGGGTTCTACATATCGGTTGCTCACCTTACCACTCGATGCTGACGTATAGTTTTTAAGCACAACCACACGCTCTTCTCTAATAGCATCAAATAGGGTACTAATGTTGCGAGCCACCTTATAGTCTATGCCATGTTTAGCCAACACTTCAGGGTCGTAAAGGGCTGCCAACTTCTCGCGCAAGTGTCTCACCTGCGAGGAGTTGTCGTAAACCGAGTTAAGCACTTGGTTAATGGTCAAAGCTTCATCTTCTGTAAAACTTATGCCATTCGTTATTTCTCTAAAAAAGGGGGAACTCGAATCTAAGCTATATTTCGTCCCCACTTTCTTCACCACAAAACCCATGTTTTTAAACGCATCGATATATCGATAAATCGACCGACGGTTCATACCGAGTTCTTCACCTATTTCGTCAATTGAGAGCTTATGGTTCTGCGTTAGCAATACCATTAAGCGCAACTGACGAGCAAATTTTTCAAGTTCCATTAATTATTAGTTAATGTTTTAGAATATTATATCTTTCGTCTAAGGCACACAATGTACCCATAAGCGCGAGTAAATGTACAACATAATTTGCAGTGCAACAACTTTAGAACTATTTTTACTTAAAAAATGTATCTTAAAAGATAAATAACGTAAGAATAGCACGCTTTCTTTACAAAATCTCGTATTTTCGCAAAGTCATTCATCTACACTTACAACGAACTATATATATATGAGTAAAACGCTAAAAAACGCCATATTCCTACTATTGTCTACCCTTGTTGGCGTAGCCATGATGATGTGGATATATCGCGGTTTCAACTTTGCTGTACTCTCGCAGTTCTTTAGTTATCCGCGCCACTATATGTGGGTAGTTTTGGTGCTTTTGGCAGGCATCATAGCCAATGTGTTACGTGCCTATCGTTGGAAAATGCTGCTACATTCTGCCCACATCCACATCTCAAAGCGGCGTGCTATTGAGCTAATATTCATTGCTTATCTTGTAAACAGCGTAACTCCACGCCTTGGCGAACTTGCGCGTTCGCTGCTTGTTAAGCGCGGTAATGCCGACATCTCCACACGCGCACTTGGCACAGTGGTCATTGAGAAGGTAGCAGATTTGTGTTTTCTCATCCTTATCATAGGGTTAGCGGTGTCGTTGCGCTGGACCAAGACGATGGCACTTGTGCATACATTCACCGACCGCCTCACGCTTGCATTGCCCAACTACCTTTTTTATGTCATAGCAGGTTGCGCCGTGTGCTTGCTCATCGGGTTGAGTTTTCCACTATGGAAATACCTTCGCCATTTTGTTAGTAACCTTTGGCAAGGGGTTGCAGCCATTGCGCATCTTGAGAGTCCGTTGGGCTTTTTTACCCTCTGCATAGGCATTTGGGGGTGCAACTTTTTGCAGCTCTTCTTGCTTGTTCCCTGCTTTGACGGCATGACACATGTGTCGTTGGCAGATATGCTCCACGTCTTTACGGTTCTTAGTGTGGGTGTGTTGCTACCCACCCCCGCAGGGGCAGGCCCTTGGCACTATGCCGTAGTAAAAACGCTCACCAGCATCTATGCCGTTGCGCGTCCCACCGCACAGTCGTTTGCACTCATCTCTCATGGGCTTAAAACCTTGCTCGTTATGTTGCTCGGAGTGCTGGGTTACGCCAGCTACTACCGCTCGGTTTGGAAGAGTGCACACCGCCATCGCATGTCACAAAATATGAAGTAAAGAGCCAACCTTTGTGCTTACCACAGTTTATAAAATAAGATTTAGAACCATCATAACGCACTGATAATCAAGCAAAAAAGTATTATATCACAATAACAACTCGCAAGGTGTTGGCGTATCACGGCCGTGAT
>DJEH01000118.1:14696-28056 GCA_002431845.1 Prevotellaceae bacterium UBA5903
TATCACGGGCGTGATACGCCAACACTTTACGTATTATGAAAGCAGCAACATACGTTTGTTTATTCAGCAAGAAAGCTTTGTGAGTTATTAACATCACAAATACTACTAAAAACATGTGACAACTTATATGAATTGCTCAACTGCCATATACAACCTACACCTACACAACGCTTAAATATAAAACCTATGCATACGAAACATTTATTATCACTTTTGATATGTTGTATGTGCTCCATCGGCATGTCGGGCCAAAGCTATAGCCAAATGTGGAAAAAAGTGGAAAAGGCATCGGCTGCCGACACACCTGTTTCTGCCTTACAAGAGGTGAATAGCATTCTTACAAAAGCCAATGTCGAAGACAACAAGAAGGAAAGACTCAGAGCATGGATTACGCGCTACTATCTGCAAAAAGACATTTCGGCCGATAGTGCCAAGGTTTATCTTAAACTTTTTGAAGAGGCTCTTCCTAACGAAAATAGCCCCATCTATAAAGCCCTATACCACTCGGCTCTGGGCATCTGCTATCAAGAAGAAAGCCACAATTATGGGCTGGATAACCTTACGAGAGAACAACACAAAAAGCTATCGCTCAGCCACTTCGAGGCTTCACTATCGCAACCCGAGGCCTTGGCCAGCGCAAACGTAAAGGACTATTTGCCCTTGTTTGTTTATGCCGAAGGCAGTAAATGGTTTGGCAACGACTTGCTACACACATTGTTTGAAGTCTTTATCAACCGCACAAACATAGACAACACAACCTATGGCCAATGGGCTGATAAGATAGCAACTATCTATAACAACCGACACATGCGCGAGGCTGTCTTGTTGATAACCCTCAACAAGTGGCAGCGCTTGTATGGCGAACAACAACTAAAAGGAAAGATTGAAGACAACGCTTACTTTGGGAAGCTTGCATCGCTTTATGCCCAAAACAAAGACCTTGAGGTAAATGTGCAAACTGCCAATCGAATTGTGGGGTTGAGCAATGCCTATCGTGCGCAATCGGCATTTGCACAACACAACGACAGTGTGCTCTATCACTTTGCGCTACAAGCCCTTGCACTCTATGGCAAGGGCAAGAGCGATGCTGCCAACACCTTGCGCAACTTTAAGGCCACCCTAACGCTTCCCGCTGCCAAACTTACGGGCGTTAATAATCAGCTCTATCCGCAGGACCTCTGTAAGCTACGCATCAAGGCTCGCAATGTTAAAAAAGTAACGTGGCGCATCACACCGCTTTGTACAAGCTACATAGAGTACGAAAGTGGCAACGAAACCATATGGAGCAAAATGCTCAACACCAACAAGCATCTGCGCACTGAGCAGACTATTGACACGCAAGGCAGTGCATGCTATGCATGGGCAGAGCGCACCTTAAACTTTGAAACTCCTAAGGATTGCGGCATCTATCGTGGCGAACTTTGGGCCGACGGCCAACTTCTTGACCATTGCACATTCGGAGTGAGCCGCCTTGGAATATTGGGATTGAACACGTTAAAAAATGGTACACGCATCGCCATCATTGATAAATCTACGGGACATCCTATGCCCAATGCCCAACTCATGGCCTACAAACGGGGCTATCGCAATGGGCACGAAACCTATACGCAAATGGGTAAATACCAGGCTGATAGCAATGGCTATGTGGCACTAAAGAACGAAACAAAAGGCAACCAAATGGTTTATATGGCTTGCCTTCCAAACGATAAAGCATCGGCTCTGTTTAGCCTCAATGGTTATTCATTTACCCCACAAATGCCCAATCAAAAGGCCAACACCCGCCTACAAGTTTTTACCGACAGAAGCATTTATCGCCCTGGACAAAAGGTTGATGTTGCGGGAGTGATGTATACACAACAAGCTGATGATTATCACACCGAAAACAATCGGCAACTGTGGCTGCGACTATTCAATGCGCAGCATAAAGCCATTGACTCGCTGCTTGTAAGCACCGACAACTATGGCTCGTTTGCGGCACAGTTTTCGCTACCAATGGTTTGTTTGCCGGGTTCGTTCAGCATATCGGCCAGCAATGGTAGCAAGGTGGGCAATGTTTACTTTAAGGTAGAAAACTACAAGCGCCCTACCTTTACAGCCCACACGTTGCCTATAAAGTCGGCATATACGCTTGGCGACAGCATAGAGGTTGGGGGCATTGCCACCACTTACAGCGGATTGGCAGTGAGCGGTGCACGGGTGGTTTACAAAGTAACGCGCAGTTCTTGGCGCTTCATGGTTGGCGACAACGACAACGCAACTCTATCGGGCGAGGTAGTTACCAACGATGATGGACACTTTAGCATACCGCTCGTGCTGAGCAAGCCAAGCCAAATGCCAACATTCTACAACCGGTATTTTTACACCATCACTTACACCATTACTGCCCCCAACGGCGAAACAACACAGGGCGAAACTACCCTCAGCGTGGGTACGAAAACGGCTTATCTCGCAGTGGATATGCCCAATGTGGTGTACAGAGAAAAGGGTGGAAAAACGGCCGATATACTTGTTAAGCAGTTGAATGCTGCAGGCGAAAATATTGATGACATTGGCACTTACAAAATAATACAAACCGGGAAAACGCTCTTTGAAGGACATTTTGCAACGGGAAAGAAGTTCAATATAGACTCGCTACAAACACTGCCTTCGGGCATTTACAAACTGGCTATAAGCACTCCTAAGGCCGATGCCGACACGTTAAGTTTTGCATTAATAAGCGAACACGACGAGCGCATTAGCGGACTTTCGCAGCCCTTATTTTTTTACAAAAAAATGGCTAATGGCTCTACCAACCATGCCGACCTTGTGTGTGCTACAGGCGGCAAGGAGGGCACTTTGTTCTATACGCTTGTGGCAAACGACTCTATTGTTGAAAGCAAACAACTTACGCTCAAACAAGGTGAACTTAAACGCATGAGCCTAACCTATCAGCCCGAATATGGCGACGGAGCAATGCTCTTTCTTACATTGGTAAAAGACGGCAATATGTATGTTGAACATGCCTCGGTGAGCAAACCAAAACCTGACAAACGCCTCATCATGAAGTGGACAAGTTTCCGCTCACAACTCACTCCGGGACAAAAAGAAGTGTGGAAACTCAACATCACACATCCCGATGGTACGCCTGCCAAAGCGCAAATGATGGCTTGCCTTTATGATGCTTCGCTCGATGCGCTAAGTGCACACAATTGGCAACCATACGGCGTATATTTTAATCGCACAATGCCCATTGTTTTGCAAAAAAACAATCTCAGCACATGGGAGCAAAACCTATCGGGACAGTTTAAAAACAAGCTTTTTAACACCCCTCAACTTGCTTTCAGCACATGGAACGAAGAGTTGTTTGCTTATCCACAATGGGGTGGAAAACGCTTTTATAACTCAGTTGAACTGAACAGCCTTTCGCCTCGTATTGCAAGAGGAAACGTGCGCTATAAAGAGAATGCGGCAAGCATCAGCCACCTTGACATGGCTGAAAGCGCTGTGCAAAACACGTTGGTCGCTGCACCGCAAATGGCTGCTGGCGCAAGCAATAGCCTATCCGACAAGGTGGAGAGCCGTAAGAATTTTGCCGAAACAGCCTTTTTCCGTCCTCGCTTAGAGACTGACGAGAAGGGCAACATTTCGATTGCATTTACCCTGCCCGAAAGCATGACGCAATGGAACTTTAGGGCTATGACACACGATGGGCAAATGAACTATGCATCTCTTGACACCAACCTCGTGGTGCGTAAAAACTTTATGGTTGAACCTTCAATGCCTCGCTTTCTGCGCAAGGGCGACGTGGCTACACTACCTGTAAACGTTACAAACCTTACGAGCAAAACCATTTCTGCAACCCTTGAAATGGTGATGACAGCTGCTGACAGCGGCAATTGCATTTTTAAACAATCGCAAAAAGTGAGCATTGAAGCTGGGAAAACCCGCGTTTACACCTTTACCTTCGACACGCGCAACACTACTGAGAGCATGCTTGTGTGTAAAACTGTGGCTCAGGGCAACGGCTTTAGCGATGGCGAAGAACACTATTTGCCTATACTCACCAACCAAGTGGAAGTGGTGCGTACTATGCCCTTCTCGCTCATCGAAAAAGGGATAAAGAAATGGCAAATCGATACGCTTTTCGATGCTAAAAATGCCCAACACCGCACACTCACAATTGAGGGATATGCCAACCCCACATGGCTTGCTGCAATGGCACTACCCGCACTCATGCAGAGCCAGAACTTGGTTTGCAGCAACGACTGGGCCACACAATTGTATGCCTTAACATTGGGACATTACGTGGTTATGCAGAACCCCATTTTGCAGCAGACGGCGCAACTTAAACAGGCTGAATTGCAGCAAATGGCAGAACAAAAGGCGGACCTCTTTACCGACAACATGCCTTGGCTACAGCAAGCACAGCAGACTCGCGAGCAGGCCTTGGCCCTATCTGAACTCTGTAATAGTGATGTGGTAAAACTCATGTTGCACACGGCCTTAGACAAACTCAAGGCTATGCAAGATGCAGAAGGGGCCTTTAGTTGGTACCCAGGTATGAGGGGCAACCGATATACCACTACCGACATTGCTACACTACTGGCACGTATTGAGCTACTAACTGATTTTGACGATGCCCACACCATGTTGGGCCAAGCGATGTCGTATCTTAAGAGCGAAGTGGCAAAAGAGGTTATGAACATGAAGGAGGAGGAACGAAAGAGCAAACTGCAAGTTTGTCCATCAGAGTGGCTCTTGCGCTATCTTTATCTATGCCACCTTACAAAAGGTGAAGCAAGCAGTAGCGACGACGTGAAATACCTTGTAACAAAGGCAAAGAGCCTACAAAGGGAACTTAGCATGTATGGCAAGGCTGTTTTGGCATTGGTTATGGCCGATGCTGGCAATAGTAGCGAGGCTGAAGGCTTAATGAAGAGTATGCTTGAACACACGGTTCGCTCTGCTACCTATGGTCGCTACTTTGACAGCGAAAGAGCGCAATCAAACTTTGCTTCTTACCGCATTGCCACACAATGCGCTGCTATTGAAGCCTTGCAAACGTTTGGAAAAATGGACATTGCCAACGAAATGAAACTTTGGCTCATGCAAGCCAAACGTACTCAAATGTGGGAAACATCGCAAGCCTGTGCCGATGCCATTTATGTGCTTCTTACTCAACCTGCGGCAGGTAAAGCTACCAACGACAAGTCTAACAACTGCATCATGCCGCTAACTGAGCATACTCCGCTCTTCTACACCTTGAGCGACAAACAAGGCAAAATTGTGGCTTTTAACGCTGCAAGCGAGCAAAAAACGCCCCATACAACGGGCTACTTTAAGCAATCTTATGCCGACCCCGTGGCACTTTGTGCTACCACGCTAAAGGTTGATAAACGCAGTCAAGGGCTATCGTGGGGATGCGCTTATGCAACGTATATGACCGACGATAAAGAGGTAAACGATAAGGGAGCAGGCCTTTCGGTAATAAGCACACTCGAGGTGAAAAGGCAAGACGAATGGGTAGCTCTTACCCCCAATAGCGTGGTGAAGAAAGGCGACATTGTGCGACAAGTGTTCCGCATTACGGCACAAGCAGACTTTGACTTTGTAGAACTCACCTCCAACCGCCCTGCATGCTTTAATCCTCTGCAAGCTCTATCTGGCTATAGTTGGAAAGGCAACTTGGCTGCATACAGAGCCGTGGGCGACAGCAAAACACAATTCTTCATTGAAAAGCTAAGCAAAGGCACTCATCTCTTTAGCGAAGAATTTGTAGCTGCCAAAGAAGGGACATTTAGCACAGGAATAACAAACATAAGATGCGTGTATGCCCCCGATTTTTGCGCCACTTCAAAAACTTTATCGGTCGTTGTTAAACCGTAACAAAGATATTTAATTTTTTAAATGTCTATATATTTGTAATAGTAAACAAAATATCATATCTTTGCAATGTAAAGGCATGTAAATAGGTAGATATTTATATATAAATAGGTAGTCAGACATCATGCCATTGAGTTTGACTACCTTATTGGTTTTATCACATTACATCTTTATGAAAATCACAATATAATCCATAAGCAACGCACATGACAATCGGAATAATCAACGCAATGCACAAAGAGCACGAACAATTAGTGGCACTCTTGAGCAATGCTAAAGAAACGAAAAAAGGACGCTTCGCATTTACCGAAGGAGAGTTTAATGGCAAAAAAATAGTGCTTATGGAGAGCGGCATCGGAAAAGTGAATGCTGCCATTGGCGCGATTGAATTGATACACAACTTCCATATCGATGCGCTCATTAACACGGGTGTAGCAGGTGGCATAGACCAATGCCTCAACGTAATGGATGTGGTAGTTGGCGAGCGCGTAGCATACCACGATGTGGATTGCGGTCCCGAAGCTGAACACGGACAAGTGCAAGGTCTACCACTTTATTTTGAGGGGGATAAAAAGCTACTCAACATAGCCATGAACATGCAAACTGATACAAAATTGCATAGCGGACTTATTTGCAGTGGCGACCAATTTATCACCAATAAAGAGCAATTGCAAACAATCAAAAGCCGCTTTCAAGAGGGGTTGGCTGTTGATATGGAGAGCGGTGCTTTGGCACAAGTTTGCTATCTATACGGCATTCCCTTCCTAAGTTTCAGAATTATAAGCGACACACCTGGAGCTGACAAACACTTTGATCAATATCTGAACTTTTGGGAAACAATGGCAGATAAATCGTTTGGTGTGACACAAGCATTGCTACAAGCAATCACAAAATAAATACAAGACAAACACATATACTGAAACTTGATTTATAATGAAAAAAATTCCTTCTTTCACTATCGATCATGAACGCCTTAAACGCGGCATCTACGTATCGAGAAAAGACAATGTGGGCAATGAGGTGGTGACAACATTCGATATCAGAATGAAACTGCCTAACCGTGAGCCAGTGCTCGGACAGGGTGCTATTCACACTATAGAACACTTGGCTGCCACATTCTTACGCAATCATCCCGTGTGGAAAGATAGCATCGTTTATTGGGGACCTATGGGATGTCTTACAGGCAACTACCTACTTATGAAAGGCGACCTAACAAGCAAGGACATCCTACCACTAATGAAGGAAACATTTAAATTTATAGCCGATTTCGACGGCGAAGTGCCTGGCACTACTGCTCGCGACTGCGGTACATACTTGCTTCACGACTTGCCTATGGCAAAATATGAAGCCAGAAAATATCTTGAGGAAACACTGAATTGTGCAACCGAAGAAAACCTAAACTATCCTGAATAAAAACACAATCCGAGAAACATCTAACTTTTACATTTATCGATAAATATTTACTTAATAATCATATTATGAAAAAAATTTCCATCATGCTTTCGGCTCTTTGCTTGACAGCTGTTGCTCCAACAGTAGGTCTGGCACAAAGCGCTGATTTCCACATGGACAATACTGTATTGGCTAACCCCGATAACGAACCACGTCCTGTATTCCCCGTTCCTTCTGCTCGTCAGTTGAAATGGAACCAAACAGAGTTTTATGGCTTCTTCCACTACGGAATGAACACCTACACTAACAAAGAATGGGGCGATGGCTCTGAAGCTGAAACTAAATTTGCTCCTACACAAGCTCCTAACCCTAAACAATGGCTCGAAGCTGTAAAAGCTGGTGGTATGAAAGGCGGTATTGCTGTAGTTAAACACCACGATGGCTTTTGCCTATGGCCAACTAAAACTACCACGCACAGTGTGCTAAAGGCAGGAAACACGTTTGGTAAAGAAACCAACATTCCACGCGACTTTGCTAAAGCAGCAAAAGAACTTGATATGAAGTATGGTTTCTACATCTCACCATGGGACCGCAATAGCGAATATTGGGGCAAGAAGGGTGCAGATGGCAACTATACAGACGACTATGCTAAGAAGGTGTTCTTTGCTCAATGTGCAGAGATGTCTGAATATGGCGACGACCAATTTGAAATGTGGTTTGATGGCGCAACAGGCGACTATGGCTACTATGGCGGTGCAAAAGAAAACCGCAATATTGACAATGCAACACGCTATTACGACATTCCAAACCTCCGCGACTCTATTCATAATGCTTGCCCCAACATCATTCTTTGGGGTACAGGCGGCGAAGCTCGTTGGATTGGTAACGAACAAGGATGGGCAGGCGAAACTTGCTGGAGCTATGGCGATGGTACAAGTGGCGACGAAAACGCTTGGAAATGGTTCCCTGGCGAGAGCGATGCCAAAGCTACAACCGCAGGTTGGTTCTGGCACGCAGGCGAAGGCGTAAAATCATCAGACGAATTGTTCAAGATTTATCTTGAAACTGTAGGTCGTAACGCAACGCTTATCCTTAACTTCCCACCTGATAATCGCGGTTTGCTTCCCGATGCCGATGTTAAAGCACTTAAGGAACTTGGTGACAAACTTAAAAAACGCCTTGGTACAGACCTCGCACGTCAAGAAGGTGTTACAATTGAAGCTACTGAAGAACGTACAAAGGGTGCAAGTCGTACATACAATGCAACTAATATGATTGATGGCGACATCAACACCTATTGGGCTTGCAACGATGGCACTACTTCTGCAACTATCACCGTGAAACTTCCTAAAACACAAAGCATACACTACGTAGCTTTGCAAGAGTACATTCAACTTGGACAACGTATCAAAGGTTTCACAATAGAGACAAGTGTTAATGGTACAAACTGGACTAAACGTGGCGGTAGCATTCAAACTACAACCGTAGGTTACAAGCGTATCATTCCTCTTAACGGTAGCACAAGCACCTATGACGGAGGCGTAAGAGCACAATATGTACGCGTTAAAATCACAGACAGCAAGGCTTGTCCTACACTCCACACACTTTCTATTTTCTAATCTTATACTAAGCGAAGATACACAATGAATGTAAAAAATTATATAGCTTTAGCAGCACTTACGCTTCCTTTGGCAGCGGGTGCGCAAAGTGTTATCGATTTTGAATCGAACAGCGGATATACCAAAGTAGGTGTATTTGATACATGGGAAAATTCACCATTCCGCACTGGAAAACTAAACGGCAATGCAAAGGTTATTGCTAACCCTCATGCCGAAGAGTCACCCACAAATGGTGGTGCCAACACCTCGGCACACGTATTGGCTTTTCAACGTTCACGCTTTGGTAGTAACACTTTTGGTGTACGTGTTGAATTGGCTACTCCTATCGCACTTTCGCAAAAAGTGCAATACGTGCATGCCATGATTTACAAGCCACAAGAAGGCCGTGTAATGCTATTTGGTTTGGGTAGCCGCGACGACCGTCCATGGCAATCAAAAGAAGTTGTACAGGTTGAAGCAAGCAGTATTGGCTCTGTTAAAACAAACGGATGGTACGATGCTGTATTTGCAGTAACAGGTGCTAATGGTGTAAGCTTACACAGCCTTGTATTTGCTACTGATGTTGAATCAACACACAACCTTGATGCCGACTATGTGGCATACGTTGATGATATTGAAGTGAACAACTCTATCACTCCACGTATACAATATGGTGTTTATCCTCTCAACTTTGATAAGGGTGAAACGCTCAACCGTAGCGACCGCTACACAAAGAACATTATTCTTAATAGCAACGATGGCGAGCAAACCATCAAGGTAAATCAACAAAGCGACAAGCTTATCTACCAGAACTTGCTTTCGTCATCACTTAAGGCTAAAGCAGGTGAAACCGTACAACCACGTGTTGATTATAACGGCACATGGATGAGTGCTTACGTATATCTTGACCAAAACAATGATGGTAAGTTCGACTGCTCACTCAATGAGAATGGTACGCCTGCTGATGGTAGCGACGTTATGACCTACTCATTCTATAAGAACAAGAATAGTAAGGGCGAAAACGTAGCAAGTGGTAACATACTTACCCTTTCATCGTTCAAAGTGCCTGAGGGATTAAAGAACGGCTTCTACCGCATCCGCTACAAAGTAGACTGGGACTGCATTGACGCTGCTGGTAATCCTGGCAACGAAGATGGAGGCAACACCATTAAGGGCAATGGTGGTACTATCATTGATACTCGTTTGAACGTTCATGGCGACAAAGTAAACGTGTCTCGTGGTTTGAGCGCTGCTGGTACAAATGGTGAAGTTCTTAAAGAAGATGGTACAACATTCAGCAAGCACGAAATCAATTTTGGCGAAGCTTATACTGTTAAGTTTAAGCCTGGTGACGGCTTTAAGTTGAGTCGTGTTATCATTCGTCACGGTTATAATGTGGAGAAGGGCGATTCGCTTGTAAACGAAACACCACAATATATTGACGAGATTATCCCCGCAAGCGCAGTTAAGGACAACACATACACCATTCCTGCTAAATACGTAGATGGCGATGTTTTAATCACTCCTGAATTTGTTACAGAAGACACTGAACTCGGCGATAAATACGCACTTAATTTTCCAAAAGACTTGAAGAACAATCGTACTGATCGCCAACTCAAGTCGATGTCTTTTAACACTGCATCCAACACAACAAAGCAAACTATCACCATTGACGACCCTACGCTCGTTTACCAAGACCAAACAAAGAATAGCATTCTGGTTAAAAAAAACGATGCTATTAGCACAGGTATCGTTTATACAGGTGGATACATGCACGGCTACCTCTATGTAGACCTTAATAAGGATGGTGTATTCAACACCGACCTTAATAGCGATGGTACTCCCGCCGAAGATGGTGAGATGCTTTCATACTACTACAAGGATGGTAAGAACAGCCAAGGACAGAGCGGTATAAACATTAGCTTGCCTAAGTTTAGCGAAACAAACTCTATTCCTCAATTCACCTTGCCAGAGTCTTTACCCGTAGGCAAATATCGTGCTCGTTTCAAAATTGACTGGGACGATGACGACCCTGCAGGACGTTATAGCAAAGGTAGCAACGACATTGATGCTAATGGTGGATACGTAGTTGATTTCACACTCAACGTAGTAGACAGTTACACTCAACGCAAACTTGACGTTGAAACAACCAATGGTTCGTTGGTAGGTGTAAACAATACTGGTCTTCCCGAAACTATTAATCAAGGTCAAAGCTTCAGTGTTCAAGCTGTAGGTGCCGACGAATATTATGCAACAGATGTTATAACTGTTCGTCATGGTAACAACCTTAAAGGTGCACAAGTAGTAGACGGTAAGAAGCAGTGGAGTGAGTTTACAGCTGAATTAAAAGATGGCGTGTGCACTATTCCTGCAGACAGCGTTGATGGTGACATCTTACTTACTGCCAACTTTGAGAATACGGGTTCTGAGTACATACTAAAGTTTGACGATGAGTTTAATTTGCCAGATGGCTCACAGCCTAATAGCAATGCTTGGTCACGCTCTGATTGGGCTACTCCTGTATGGAAACGCTATATTGCAAGAACTCCCGAAGGACAAGCTAAGACTGGACAGATTGAAGATGGCAAACTTGTATTGCGCTGTATTGCCAACCCATTTGACGCAGAAAAGGACAACGATGGCAACAAACTTGAAATGATTAGTGGTGCTGTTGAAGGTTCTAATAAGCTCACATTTACTTATGGCAAGGTTGAAGGCCGTTTGAAGACAACAGGTCATGCGGGTAACTTCCCTGCATTTTGGATGATGCCTAACAACTCTACCTATGGCGGATGGCCTTATAGCGGCGAGATTGACATTTGGGAACAAATCGATACTCAAGATGTTACCGAACATACCATTCACTCTAAGTGGGCTAACGACAAGGCTGATGGTAGCGAATGCAAAGGTCAGAAGAACAATCCTGCTAAGAATGGCAAGGGTTCTGCCACACTTGGCGAGTACCACGTATTTGGTCTTGAATGGACTGAAAACTTGCTCAAATGGTTTGTTGATGGCAAGCAAGTATTCTCGTATGCTAAGTCTACAACTCAAAGCGACCTTGACAATGGTCAATGGCCATTTGATAAACCATTCTACATCATTCTTAACCAAAGTGTAGGTAATGGTTCATGGGCAGCAAACCGCGATTTGAACTTTACTTACGAAACTAAGTTTGACTGGGTACGCGTTTATCAAAAGGAAGGTGGCGACATCACAGGCATCAACAATACTGCTAATAGCGCCAATACCTTTGATTACTATGTAACTCCTGGCAAGGTACGCATTGTTGCTGCAAACAACACTGATGTGCAGATTGTTGACGCTCAAGGTCGCATTGTGTACAACCAAACTGTTCAAGGAAACAAGGATGTATATCTTACCAAGGGTGTATATCTTATCAACAATAAAAAGGTATTAGTTCCATAACACATCTTTAAGTTTTAGTTATAAAGAATAATAAGACTTAAAGAGAATGAATTAGTAGGTAGTCGAACATTGTTTTGGCTACCTACTTCATTCATAAATATACGTTATTTCTCATTATCAAATAATTATTCTGTAGATACCATACAAATGCAGTATTTAGAATTTACATTTACCACGCAGCCATCCAACGAAGCCACACAAGATGTGCTCTCGGCTGTACTGGCAGAAATTGGCTTTGATAGTTTTGTACACACCGACGAGTTAGACCGCCCAGCAGTGCAACATTGTGCCAATCCTGAGGCTCCTACGTTTGAGGCAAAACTTGCTGAAGACCATTTTCAGTGCTACATACAAAAAGCTTTGTTCGACAAAAATGCACTTGACGAAGCCATTAGCAACTTTCCTCTGCCCGATGTAAAAATATCCTACACCATGCAAGAGGCTGAAGATAAGGATTGGAACGAGGAATGGGAAAAGAACTATTTTAAGCCATTGGTTGTAGATGGGCAATGTGTGATTGCAAGTACATTCCATAAGGATGTGCCTAAGGCAAAATATAGCATCACAATCAATCCACAAATGTCGTTTGGTACGGGTCATCATGCCACTACATCGCAAATGATAAGTCGCTTACTCACCGATAATATTGATGGACTGGAAGTGCTTGACATGGGTTGCGGCACAAGTATTTTAGCCATCTTAGCAAGCATGCGTGGCGCCAAACATTGTTTAGGCATTGATGTTGATGAATGGTGTGTAAAGAACTCACGCGAGAACATTGCGCTCAACCACCTCAGCAACATTGATGTTGAACTGGGCGATGCCTCTTCGCTTTCTGACAAAGGTCCATTCGACTTGGTTATAGCTAATATCAATTTAGGCATTCTGCTCAACGACCTCAAGTTCTACGTACCCTGCATGAAGCAAGGTGCAAGCATCTACATGAGTGGTTTCTATGATACCGACATTCCACAACTACAAGCAGAGGCAGAACATCAAGGCCTCACCCTTGTTGATACCCACGTGCTCGATGGTTGGGCATGCCTTAAATTCAAGAAATAAAAAAGTTTCCCACCTAC
>DJEH01000118.1:28113-36354 GCA_002431845.1 Prevotellaceae bacterium UBA5903
GTAGGTGGGAAACTTTTTTATTTTACGAGTGGCAACACATCGTTGCCAAGAGCTAACAATTAGTTAGCCTTAGCGCAACAAGTCTTTTGTTCAACCTTCTTATCGCACTTCGTGGCTTTTGCACACTTCTTGCATTTGCCCTTTTGTTTTTTAGCTTTCTTGCATTTCTTACACTTTTTGTCCTTGCTGTCCTTTTGGCAGCATTCAGTGGTTTGCTTCTTGCAGCAGCCCTCTTTCTTAGGGCATTGAGCACTCATTGAGAACGTAAAGATGGCAGTCATTGCCAATAAGATAAACTTTTTCATGATGTTGCATTTATGCTTGTGAATATAAGTAGATATGAGTAGGTATAAGTAGGTATTCAAAATTAATTTATATAATCATGTACTATCTAATTGATATGAATTTTGAGCACCTACATAGTAAATGATTTGTTAAAATCAATGTGCGAGCAAAGTTATTGAAAAAAGATAAATATGCCTTATTTTTCCACTTTTATTTTATCGTCGCTCCCCTCTATTTTCAGCAAGATTCTTTTTGCATCCAGCCCACCTGCAAATCCAGTAAGCGCATGGTTAGAACCTATTACTCTATGGCAAGGCACTACTATGCTCATGCCGTTAGCCCCGATAGCCTGCGCCACAGCCCTCACACCTTTTATATTGTTCACCCGTATGGCAATGTCTTTATAAGTACGGACTTCGCCATAAGGAATTTTGAGCAAGGCTCTCCACACCTGTTTCTGAAACTCAGTACCTACAAAGTGTAAGGAAACATCAAAAACCCTGCGCACACCACAAAAATACTCGTCAAGCTGTGAGATATATCGTTGTAGCACCTCCGAAGTTTCTTCTACAAATGTAGCATTGAGCATTCTAACAAGGCGACGCATGTTGTGTTCGGCACATGGATGTTCGCTCCAATCGCACAAGCAAAGTTCGTTACCAACAGATGCCAACACCAATTCTCCACAAGGCGACTGATAATATTGTATGTTTACGATGGTATGTTTTTTCATATACGATAGCTATGT
The DNA here is from genome assembly GCA_002431845.1 of Prevotellaceae bacterium UBA5903. Lineage (GTDB taxonomy): Bacteria > Bacteroidota > Bacteroidia > Bacteroidales > Bacteroidaceae > Alloprevotella. The sequence goes on from DJEH01000118.1 coordinate 29,147, forward strand.
TTAATTGTCATAGTCAAGCAATGTTTGAGGGGTAATTATTTTAGCAAAGATAAGAAAATACAAGGGAAATATGTCATAATGTTTTTCCCCTCAAGCAGTTGATTATTTTAGCAAAGTTAAGAAAAGATTCCATTATCTCTACTATTTCAAAATTAAACATTCGCAAGTAACAAACAATCACATTGTATCATATCGTGCATACAAGGAGTTAAAGCACTAACTTGCGTTTTATGCTATATTGAAGATGCGTTTTATGCTGGCGTATCACGGGCGTGATACGAGCGTATCATGGACGCGATACGAGCGTATCACGGGCGTGATACGCCAACTGCATTTGCAAGATAGAATTAAAACAACACGTTTATAGCTTGATTATCAAACATTTACAATCAAAATATCAAAACGTTTAGACGCTCCAAAGTAAAGTTCTCTTCACATCATTCGCCATCGGATATTGCACAAAATGGTATGCCATGCTCGTCATTCAGCATAGGTATGTTAGCAAAGAGAGTAAATGGCTGAGCAAATAAATAATAAAAGGTGTGAAACGCATTACAATTTGAAACTAAAATTGTACTTTTGCAATAGATAGTCATGCTATGCAACCCATTAGACTTGCACTATCCTTACTATAGAAAAGCAATAATCTAACAATCCACTCATATATGGTAAAAATAACAAAAGAAGCCGCACTTCATTATCATGAAATGGGCAAACCTGGAAAAATTGAGGTAACTCCTACAAAACCTTATCGCACACAGACAGACTTGTCATTAGCTTACTCTCCGGGTGTGGCAGAACCATGCCTTGAAATACAAAAGAACCCACACGATGCCTACAAATATACCAATAAAGGCAATCTTGTAGCTGTAATATCTAACGGCACAGCCGTATTGGGCTTGGGCGATATTGGTGCCATGAGTGGTAAACCTGTGATGGAAGGCAAGAGTTTGCTCTTCAAAATATACGCAGGCGTTGATGCTTTTGATATAGAGGTGAACGAAAAAGATCCAGCTAAATTTGTTGAAGCTGTTAAGGCCATTGCACCAACATTTGGCGGCATCAATCTTGAGGATATCAAGGCTCCCGAATGTTTTGAAATAGAAAAACGTTTGAAAGAGGAACTTGACATACCCGTGATGCATGACGACCAACACGGCACAGCCATCATATCGGCTGCTGGCTTAATCAATGCTCTTATGGTGGCTGGCAAGAAGATTGAGGACGTAAAAATTGTAGTGAATGGTGCTGGCGCAGCTGCTATTTCTTGTACCAAACTCTACTGCGCTTTTGGTGCTAAAAAAGAGAACGTGGTGATGCTCGACTCAAAAGGCGTAATCAGCACAGAACGCACAAACCTTAACCCTCAAAAGCAAGAGTTTGCCACAAGCCGCACCGACATCCACACGCTTGAAGAAGCTATTAAGGGTGCCGATGTATTTGTTGGTCTGTCTAAAGGCAACGTACTCACCCAAGATATGGTACGCTCAATGGCCAATAACCCCATCATCTTTGCATTGGCCAACCCCGTTCCCGAAATCTCGTACGAGGACGCTACTTCGGCTCGCCCCGACGTGTTGATGAGTACAGGACGTACCGACTATCCTAACCAAATCAACAATGTTATTGGTTTCCCATACATCTTCCGTGGTGCACTCGACACTGCTGCCAAAGCCATCAACGAAGAGATGAAAATGGCTGCGGCACGTGCCATTGCCGACCTTGCACGTCGCCCTGTGCCCGACATTGTGAACCGTGCATACCACGTGCGCAACTTTACATTTGGCCCCGACTACTTTATACCCAAACCCGTAGATCCACGCCTCATCACCGAGGTATCAATGGCTGTGGCTAAAGCTGCAATGGATAGTGGCGTGGCACGCACGCCAATCAAGGATTGGAAGGCATATCGCCAACACTTGCGCGAGCTCATGGGACAAGAAACCAAGTTTACGCAAAACCTCTACGACACCGCTCGCTCTAATCCTAAGCGCGTAGTGTTTGCCGAAGGCACTCACCCCACTATGCTCGAGGCAGCTGTTAAGGCTAAAGAAGAGGGCATCTGCTTCCCTATCCTTCTCGGAAACGATGTGCAAATACGCAATATTGCCGAAGAGTTGAAACTCAATCTCGATGGCATAGAGATACTCAATCTGCGCAACGATAGTCAAAACGAACGTCGTCATCGCTATGCACAGCTCTTTGCCAAACAGATGGAACGCAAGGGCTATACCCCCCAAGAGGCCGAAGACAAGATGTACGAGCGCAACTACTTTGGTATGATGATGGTTGAGACGGGCGAGGCCGATGCATTTATCACTGGTCTTTACACCAAGTATTCTAACACATTCAAGGTGGCACGCGAGGTTATCGGTATTCGCCCAGGCTATAACCACTTTGGCACGATGCACCTTATTAATACCAAGAAGGGTATCCTCTTTGTAGCCGATACTTTGGTTAATCGTCACCCCGACGAAGAGGCTCTCTACGACATTGCTCGTCTGTCGGCATCAACCGTACGCTTCTTTAATCGTACACCGGCTATGGCTATGCTTTCGTACTCAAACTTTGGCACCGACAACGACGGCAGTGCACAGAGTGTGCGCAACGTTGTGAGTCGCTTGCACAACGAGGATGCAAGTCTTGCTGTCGATGGCGAAATGCAACTAAACTTTGCCATGGACAAAGACTTGCGCGATGAGAAATATCCTTTCAACACCTTGAAGGGTATGGATGTTAATACGCTCATCTTCCCCAACCTATCGGCTGCAAACTCGTCTTACAAGATTGTGAAAGCGCTCGAAGACGACGGCGAAGTGGTTGGCCCAATCCAAATGGGACTGAATAAGCCTATCCACTTTACTGACTTTGAAAGTTCGGTAAACGACATTGTAAACGTTACTGCTGTTGCCGTAATCGATGCTATTGTAATGGAAAAGAAAAAGTAATTTAACTTTTTGAAAATACGCTTTAAGTCTCCCCTTATATCTATCCCAACAAGGATTTATAGGGGAGACTTATTTTTACTTAAGTTTGGGATTTAACACAATTGGTCAAGGCTTGTTTGTCCTAAATTCAGCACTTGATTTTTTTTATATTTTACAAAATATAGCATGCGTTACTCAGTTTCTCTTATCATTGCATTTTTCATATCATTACTTTCATACATAGCACAGGTAGAAGGCTTGCTATGCGGTAATGAATGTTTACCAATGCAATGCCATGCACAAACTATCATTGAACTTAAGAAGGGTGGCACGGTGCGATCTAAAAACATTAATGACTACAAGGACGATCCTAAATATAAGCAACGCATTGTTGAGGATTCGCTACTCTATATTGACAACCTAAGACGTGCATTTAATGCGCTTCATACCGACTCTACGGCACAAGCCGAAGCCCTATTTAAGGAAGCCTTAAAACTACGACCTTATGCGCCAGGCAACCATGTTATTAAATATAATCTGGGGTTGCTTGATATGTCGAGGGGCAAAAACAAGGAGGCTGTAGCCACGCTCACCGAAATCATAAACAAATACCCCAACTATAGCGATGCACGCATAGCAAGGGCAGAAGCCAACCTGCAACTCGACCATGCCAACGAAGCTCTTGAGGATGCAAGGCAAATACTTGATAAGGCTGCAATACTCAAAACCTCGCCCAGCATCGTTGAAAAAGCTCATTTTGTTAAAGCCGCAGCCCAATTTCAGTTGCACTTTTTCCCCGAAGCACATGCTGAGCTACAAGGCATCATCAAAAACAATCCGAACAACTTAAATGCTCAAGTGCTTGACGCACTTACCTTGCAACAAATGGGACAGCCTAAAGAGGCTCTCAATAGGCTCAACCTTATTGTTTCGGCCCATCCCGACAACGTGGATGCCCTCACCACGAGAGCCAACGTGGAGTTTAACCTTGGGCTTTATGCCATGGCACGTGCCGACTGCGATACTCTTATTCAGCTACAACCCGATGATAGTGGCTACCTTATTGAACGAGCCAAGGCCTTGCTTCAATTAGGCGAAAAGAAACTGGCGCAAAAGGACTTGAAAAAGGCCATCAGCATGGGCGTGCCGCAAGGACTGGTTCATCCACTGCTCTTACAGGCTAAATAATATTTAAGTAGGCAAACAGTGCTTTTTATTGTAAATATTATGCGTAAACTATTATTATTGTTCTTATCCATACTCTATGCCCATTGTCTTGATGCACAAAGTATTTTTGCACCAAATAACAATGACATTAAGCACGAGGTGCGCGCTGTGTGGCTCACCACACTTATGGGACTTGATTGGCCATCGCACACGGCTAACAATGCTGCTGATACCGAAGTGCAAAAAAGAGATTTGTGCAATATGCTCGACAAACTTAAGGACGTTGGCATCAACACCGTACTTTTCCAGGCACGCATACGCTCAACAACTGCCTATCAGTCGGCATACGAGCCTTGGGATGGTGTTTTTACAGGCAAAAGCGGCAAAGCTCCACTCTACGATCCTCTTGCATTTGCCATAGACGAATGTCACAAGCGCAATATGGAATGTCACGCATGGGTTGTGGCTTTCCCTATATGCAAAGTAAGCGTAGCTAAGCAACTTGGTAAGCATGCTTTACCCGCTATTTATCCACAACTGTGCCAAAAGTGTGGCGACCAATGGATGATGGATCCTGGTGTGCCACAAACTGCTACCTATCTGGCTAATATATGCAAGGAAATAGCTATAAAATACAACGTTGATGGCATACACCTTGACTATATTCGCTACCCTGAAAAGGGCATCCCATTCAACGACAACAAAACTTATAAGCAATATGGCAACGGATTGGACAAAGCCATTTGGCGACGCAGCAACATTGATCGCTGCGTGCGTTGCATACACGATTCTATAAAAAAAGTGCGCCCATGGATAAAGTTGAGTTGTTCGCCCGTGGGCAAGTATGCCGACCTTGCACGCTACTCTTCGTTTGGATGGAATGCACGCGACGCCGTGTCGCAAGACGCACAGTTGTGGCTTAAAAAGGGCTGGATGGATATGTTGTTTCCCATGATGTATTTTGACAACAACCACTTCTACCCATTCCTTGCAGACTGGAAGGAGAACGATTGCAACCATCCCATCGTGCCAGGACTTGGCATTTATTTTCTGAATATACATGAAAAGAATTGGCCACTTATAACCATCCAACGACAACTAAACGTGATAAGGGAAAACCGCTTGGGTGGCTATGCTTTCTTTAGAGCTAAGTTCTTGCTCAACAACGAAAAAGGCTTGTACGATTGGCTAAAGAACCAATTTAATGCTAACGATGCCCTTGTCCCCCCCATGGAATGGCAAGACAGCATTCGTCCCCCACAGCCTCAAGTTACAATGCAAATTAAAGCTTCCACGATAACGCTAAATTGGAACAAAGTAACAAAAGGCAACGTGCCTATCTACTACAACGTTTACCGCAAAGACTCTGTTATGGGCAACAAAGTAGTGGCGCAACACATCACTACCACTCACTATAGCTTTAGGCCTTCAATACCCGCCCTACTCCACAGCCAATACGTGGTAAAGGCTGTAGATGCCTACGGCAACGAAAGCGAGGAATGAAAGCTGACATACGATATGCAAAAAGTCCAAACTCACAATAAATAGAGTTTGGACTTTTTGCATTTTTATCGTTTTAAAAAAGGTTTTTGCTAATTGCTATTACCCCCTTCCTTGCTCTATTAAATAAGTTGGAAGTTCGGGCATAGTCCCTTCGTTTTGACAAACAAAGGCAGAAAACTTTTACTGTCAATCAATGAGCTTTGATTATTGAAAGCCCATTAAGAAGCGACGCAACAAACGACCCCATGAAAGAGTAGCCAGCACCTACAATATCAACCACTTTTACTTTGGGGGGTATCTACAAACGAGCAACATGTAGGGCTGAATACATAGCTGCCTTTCGTGCCACAAATGAGCATTACCATGCCGATATTAAACTGCGAAAAAAGCCATTGCATATATCCTTTAGCTTGCTCCCTTCCCATTCATAGCCAATGTGCTATTGCCTAATATTTGCTCTAAAAACAGTTGTAAATCTCCGCCTTCATAACGTTCAAAACACGTTGAAGCTGTTTTTGCAGAGCGAAATCCAACCTCAGTTACTTGTTTGAGGTCGGTTATAGTTCCTTGCTCAATACATCGTTTAAGCTCTGCCACACGATAGCGCATAATGTATTCGTGAATGTCGTTATAGCCTTGTGAACGCAAACTCTGAAGTGCCATGTGGCGATTAAAACCAGCAAGTCGGCAAAGCCTTTCGCGGTTGAAGGTGCAATCTACATAGGGCTTGTCGTGCTGCATAACGTATTCCATAGCCTCAAAACGATGCAGGTTGGCTTCATTAAAGTCTTCGGTTTCAGATTGCGTAATCTCTTCTTTCGTAGGTGGTTTTTCTACCTGTCTGAAACTAGGATACGACATTGCATTGACCGTTGGACGCAGAATGCGAAAAAACAAAAACATGTTTACCAACGTAAAGAGCAACATATATATGGTGAGCAACACAAGATTGAACTTTATGGCTATAAACACAAACAAGAGATTTACGCCACCCAATGCTGCACCATAAGCAATGAGGTCGCTGGGCAACTGCATGCTCTTTACCAACCGGTGCGGAAGACGAAATATATTGACAATATAGTAGCCCGACAATAAGAGCGATATGATGCGCAATACTACATCGCCCGACAAGAAGTAGTGACGTATGTCGTTGGCAGAATATACATTGGCTAAGTTGCTCCCGGCTGCCGCTCCTATACCATATATAAAGATAATGACCAATGCAGGAACTGCATACCCCCACATACGCCCCCATTGCAAATAGCCAGGCATACACAATCCTAAGGGATAAATGCTTTGTAAATAAGAGCATGCCAAGAGATAAATAAGCATTATAGGATGCAATATGCCTATTTGAGGTATGGCATCATTAGTAGACACCCATGCCAATGCACCACAATACATCAAGCATATCAACAACATAATCCATGCTTGTGACAGAAACTGCACACTTCGCCTTGCAAGATAAAACATTACCAGGCTCATCATCAAATGGGCTGTTGCTGCAAATTCGGTGGTAACTAAAATCAGTGTATGCATATATTATATAGGAAAGGATTGTGAGTAAATGGTTTTGCTAAGTAGGTGTTCAAAATTAATTTATATGAATTT
>DJEH01000138.1:0-6950 GCA_002431845.1 Prevotellaceae bacterium UBA5903
GTGCCTTACTTTGGTTGGGCTCGTCAAGATCGCAAGAGTAAACCACGTGTGAGCATTGGTGCTAAACTTGTGGCTGACCTTCTTAGTGTGGCTGGTATCGACCGTTTGATGACAATGGACTTGCATGCCGACCAAGAACAAGGCTTCTTTGATGTACCTGTAGACCACTTGTATGCATCTACTGTGATGCTTCCATACGTAAAGAGCTTAAACTTGAAGAACCTTTGCATTGCTTCGCCTGACGTGGGCGGTTCTAAGCGTGCTGCTTCGTACGCTAAGTATCTTGATTGCCCTATGGTACTTTGCAACAAGAGTCGTAAAAAAGCAAACGAAGTGGCTGACATGCAAATCATTGGTGACGTTAAAGGTATGGACGTTGTACTCGTAGACGACATCGTTGATACAGCTGGTACCATCACAAAGGCTGCCGATTTGATTATGTCGTGTGGCGCAAATAGCGTTCGTGCTATTGCAAGCCATTGCATCATGTCTGGTCCTGCTGACGATCGTGTTCAAGCTTCTGCATTGAAGGAAATGGTGTTTACTGATAGCATTCCTTACCGTGGCAAATGCGACAAGGTGAAGGAACTCACCGTAAGCGGCATGTTGGCAGAAACTATCCGCCGTGTGATGGAAAACGAAAGTATATCTTCTCAATATCTTATCAAATAAGTACATTGATGAATGTACTGATTTAATTAGAGCGTCCTTTCTAAATTCAAAATAAGAAAGGACGCTTTATATGTATTATATAATATTGTATGCTTGAATGAAAAAGAAAGAAATGTGCTACATTGCGATTGTAGCCATACTCGGTGTGTCGCTATTGATGGGATTTGCCGTAGAGGTGTTTGACATTGACTTAGGAAGCATGGCATGGGTAGCAAATTGGGTGTCGTCGCCTATTGCACTTGCTATTGGCTTTGTATTTGCTCTTTTGTTTGGCAAGGTATTTCCAAACTTTAATAAGTTGATGTCAAAGAAATTGTTGCAGTATTCCGTAGTGGGACTTGGTTTAGGAATGAATGTAAACAAAGCTATAATGTCGGGTGCCGAAGGCATGTTGTTTACCATTGTTAGTGTGTTTGGTACGCTTATTCTTGGTTGGCTATTTGGTCGTAAATTGCTAAAGGTAGATTGGCAGACAAGTTATCTATTGTCGTCGGGGACTGCTATATGTGGAGGTTCTGCCATTGCTGCAGTAGGTCCGGTGATAAAGGCAAAGGCTGAAAGCATGTCGGTGGCTTTAGGAGTAGTTTTTATACTAAATGCTGTAGCACTATTTTTGTTCCCCGTGATAGGAGACATATTGGGTATGAGTATGAAACAGTTTGGCATGTGGGCTGCTATTGCCATACATGACACATCGTCGGTAGTTGGTGCTGGAGCTGCTTACGATCAAATGCATCCCGAACTTGTGGCATCACAAGGGGTTAGTGCCCTTGAAGTGGCCACAACTATTAAATTGACACGTGCTTTGTGGATTGTTGTTATAGCGCTTGTAACCCCTTTCTTGTTTAGAAAACGCTTAGCAACAGAAGGCGATGGCTCTGCTTTAAAACCTTGGTATAAGTGTGTGCCACGCTTTATCGTGTGGTTTATTATTGCAATTCTTTTTAATACTTATGTCCTCAGCAATGGTGCGCTCATTGGCGATGTTGCAGCAACCATAGGAGGTAATTTTAGTGGAGCTGTTAGTAAATTAGCTAAGCATCTTATTACGTTGTCACTATTCTTTATCGGAGCTTCGCTCACAAGAGAAACCTTGCGTAGTGTGGGCGTAAAGCCACTTGTTCAAGGCATAATGTTGTGGGCCAGCATAAGCGTTATTAGTTTGGTATACATATTAAGTAAGTGAAACAAAACGTACTATAATATAATGAAAGCGACCTTGTGTACAAGTCTGTAGTACGCAAGGTCGCTTTTAAGTTGTTGCTATAGTACTCTATAGCCTTTTTTCAAGTCAATACCCATGTATGGGTGATTACTTTTAATTGATAACCCAATGGTAGAATTAATGTGGATCTCCTATTGAGTGTGTGGATAAAAAAGAATGTGATACATCTAAAATAAATACTGGCAATATTTTGCTTTGTGGTAACCAATCCCAAAGAAATATGAATACCAATATGCTGTAAAAATAATGCTATTTACGCAGGAAAGAATGCGAAAAATGAGCCTCAGTCATGATTATATAACAAAAAATAGCTATATTTGCAGTGAAATGCGGTAGTAGCTCAGTTGGTAGAGCATGAGCTTCCCAAGCTCAGGGTCGCGGGTTCGAGCCCCGTTTACCGCTCACGTAAAATTCATTAAATTTGTTATTGACGCTATGGCTGTAGTTTTGTTGTCTATCATGCTTATCGGCCTTTTGTTGATAGCAACAGAGCCTTTGCATAGAGTAAATAAGGCCGCTGTTGCTATGTTTTTCGGCGTTACGTGTTGGTTGCTCTATATAGCTTATAGCAATACATTCGTTAGTGGTGAATATACTGCTGATTATCAAAGCTTCTTATCTCAGTGTTCTGATAGTTGTATGTCTATAAAGCAGTTTGTTGCTTCAAACATTTTTTTTAAATATGTGGTTCAGAGTGCCAATATTGTATTGTTCTTACTTTCAACTACTTGCATCGTAGATGTGCTGAACAATAATGGGTGCTTTGACTTCTTAGCAGAGTGGATAAAGACGCGTAAGCCACGTAAAATGCTTTGGCTTTTAGCTTTCTTTACTTTTGTTATATCAGCCAATCTTGATAATCTAACCACCGTTGTATTGTTATTTTCTATCATACATCCATTGTTGCAAAGTGCCAAGCAACGACGTATCTACGGAGCTGTTATTATATTGGCGGCCAATTGTGGTGGGGCCATAACGGTTATTGGTGATATGACGAGTCTGAAGCTATGGACGGATGGCTTGGTTACCCCTTCAACATTCTTTTTGACGTTGGTTTTACCTATGTGTGCTGCTTTGTGTACCATATTATGGTTGCTCATGCGTGATTTACCAAGTAGAGTAGAACTTTCTATGGATCGTCTGCCTTATCGTGGTGACGATACATTGTTGTCGCGTCCTCAGCGTATGCTCATGCTGTTTGTAGGCATAGGTGGTTTGTGGTTTATACCGAGTTTTCATCGCATCACGTTATTGCCGCCTTTTGTAGGAGCATTGTGTGTGCTTGCCTTGTTATGGATTGTAAATGAATTATGCAATCGGCAACTATTGGGCAGTGATAAAATGGTGCTCCGCCGCTTGCCAATGGCATTGCAATATGCTAATTTGCAAAATATGCTTTTCTTTATAGGTTTGATATTGATGTTTGGTGCAGTAGACGAAACTGGCATTATACGTCAGCTTTATGAAAAGCTATATTTGCAAGAGAGCAATGTTTATGTGGTGGGGGTAGTATCGGCAATTTTGTCCTCATTGTTAGGGCATGTACCTACGTTGATTGGCAGTATCGATTTGTTTGCACATACCACATCGGGTAGTCTTTCTGCATTGGTTGATACAGATGGATACTTGTGGCCAATGATAAGTTATGCCACAGCAATGGGAGGCTCAATGCTACTAACAGGCAGCATATCTGGCATACTGTTTATGCGCATGGAAGATGTAAACTTTGGTTGGTATTTGCGCCATATTGTGCCTAAGGTTATAGCAGGTTTTGCTGTAGGTTTCATATTGTTGGCACTCATTATTCATGGAGTAATTTATTTCAATAATTAATATAAAGACGTAAATAATAAGCATAAAATACGATGAGTAAGATTAGATGTGTGGGCGTTCTTACGTCAGGTGGCGACGCTCCAGGTATGAATGCTGCAATCCGTGCGGTAACACGTAGTGGTATTTGTAATGGATATAAGATAAAAGGCATTTATCGTGGTTATGATGGCTTAATAAACGACGAAGTTAAGCCTTTTACCACTGAGGATGTGAGCAACATTATACAAACAGGTGGTACAATATTGCGCACAGCTCGTTCAAAGGAATTTCAAACACCTGCAGGGCGAAAAAAAGCGTATGAAACTTTAAAGAAAGAGTCAATAGATGCTTTGATAGTAATAGGTGGAAATGGCTCGCTCACTGGTGCAATGCGTTTGGCTGAGGAGTATGACTTTCCTTGTATAGGTTTACCTGGCACAATTGATAACGACTTATATGGTACAGACAGTACAATAGGTTACGATACCACGTTGAACACCATTACTGAGTGTGTAGATAAAATACGCGATACTGCAACATCGCACGAACGTATTTTCTTTGTCGAAGTAATGGGGCGTGATGCAGGTTTCTTGGCTCAGAACAGTGCAATAGCAGCAGGTGCTGAAGCTGCTATTATTCCTGAAGATACAACGGGTAGCGACCAGTTGATAGAATTTATGGAGCGTGGTATCCGTAAGAGTAAAAAGAGTTGCATCGTTATTGTGAGCGAAAGTCCAAAGTGTGGAGCCATGTATTATGCCGATCGTGTAACAAAAGAATATCCTAACTTTGATGTACGTGTGTCTATCCTTGGTCACTTGCAACGTGGTGGTAGTCCGTCGGCTCGCGACCGTATATTGGCATCGCAAGTAGGTGTTGGTGCAATTGAGGCTTTGGTACAAGGCCAACGCAACGTGATGGTTGGTGTGCGCAATAACGAGGTAGTCTATGTGCCATTTATTGATGCAGTAGGTAAGCGCAAAATAATGGACAAAAAGCTTATCAAAGTGTTGGATGAACTCAGCATCTGATGCTCATACTATTACCTTATATATTACAAAGTTGCAAGCAGTGTTGTTATTGCTTGCAGCTTTTTTTGTGTGTAAACTCAATATTTTTCTGTTTGTTTCGTTTATATGTTAGTTGTTTCTCATAAAACAATAAAATCTTTGTATCTTTGCATTTGCCTTGCTCTTTATTTACATTAAGTAGACTCTATACTTGTGCAAATAGCAACAACTTCAAATCATTATTTAGAAACATATAAACAACATGATATTAAAAAGAATATTTCTTGCTTTTACCTTATTATTTTGCCTTGCATTTCAAGCTATGTCACAGTCGTCTGGTATGACAGATAGTCAAGTAATGCAGTTTATGATGCGAGAAAACGAACGTGGAACTTCTCGGTCTGAAATCGTAACAAAGCTCATGCAACGTGGTGTTAAGATTGACCAGATACGCCGTATACGCGACACGTACGAAAAGCAAAAGAAGGGTAGTGTAATGGGGGCAAGGAATATTACAGGCGCAAAAGATGATGGCGCTTCTAATACGCGATTACGTAAAAATAATGGAGAAAATCAACGTGCATCATCCAACGTGGATAATGTGAGTAAAATGACTTCTTCTCAAAGAAAACGCTATGATGACGAGCAACATAATGAATATTTAGACCAAGTTGATGAGATTATTCCAGACTCTCTTGACTATGATGAAAAAGAAGATAAAAACCAAAAGAAGGTCTTTGGTAGAAATATATTCAATAACCGTAAGCTCAGCTTTGAGCCCAATATGAACATTGCCACTCCACAGGACTATCGACTCGGAGCAGGCGATGCTGTATACGTGGATGTATGGGGTGCTTCGCAACAAAGATACGAAAGTACCGTGTCGCCTGATGGTACAATTAATATAGATAACTTCGGTCCTGTCAATGTGGATGGATTAACCGTAGCCCAAGCCAATCAGCGTTTGCGTTCAACCTTAGGAAGACGTTTTGCAGGATCGAATGTGCGTTTAACAGTAGGACAAACAAAAACAATTACTGTAGACGTTATGGGAGAAGTTAAGGTGCCAGGCACCTATACACTCTCTGCATTCTCAACCGTGTTTAATGCACTTTATATGGCAGGCGGTACAAACGAGATTGGTACATTGCGTAATATCAAAATATACCGCAAAGGCAGACAAATTTCAACTTGCGATATTTACGATTATATCCTTAATGGTAATATGAAGGGCAATGTGCGTCTTACCTCTGGCGATGTTATCATTGTAGGGCCTTATGAGTGTTTAGTAAATGTCACAGGTAAGGTTAAACGCCCAATGTACTATGAAATGAAATCGAAAGAGAGCGTAGGTACACTCATTAAGTATGCAGGTGGTTTTACAGGCGATGCTTATCAAGGAAACGTTCGCTTAATGCGTAAGTCGGGAGGCGAACTCTCGGTATATTCAATAGATGATTTCGAACGCAATTCATTTCAATTGGCAGATGGTGACTCCGTTAGTGTAGATAGCACTTTGCAGCGTTATCGCAATATGGTAGAGGTGAAAGGTGCTGTTATGCGTCCAGGCAAATACCAAATGGATGGTAGTATTACCACAGTGCGCCAACTCATCGAAGCTGCAGGTGGAGTGAGCGAAGATGCATTCTTGAACCGTGGTTTTATTCACCGTATGAAGGAGGATAGAACGCTCGAAGTTGTAGAGGTAGACGTAAAGGGAGTGCTTAATCACACTATTGCCGACATAGCATTGAAGAACGAAGATGTGTTCTACGTACCTTCTAAAAAAGTGATGCAAGAAGAACGCATCCTTACTATTCAAGGCGAAGTAAACTATCCAGGCGTGTACAATTATGCAGACAATACATCTTTAGAGACACTCATTCTTCAGGCCGGTGGATTAAAGGATGCAGCCTCATATGTAAAGGTAGATGTGTCACGACGAATGCGTGATAATAAGTCGATTGAAGATAAATCGCAAATTGCGCAGACATTCTCTTTTTCACTTAAAGAAGGCTTTGTTGTAGATGGTACCCCAGGCTTTATCCTTCAGCCATTTGATGAGGTGTATGTACGTCGCTCACCTGGATATGTGGAGCAACAACACGTAATAGTTGAAGGTGAAGTCAGCTTTACTGGTACTTACGTACTCAATAATAAAGGCATGCGCTTAAGCGATTTGGTTAAGAAGGCTGGTGGACTAACTAAGGAGGCTTATGCACTTGGTGCGC
>DJEH01000138.1:6988-39802 GCA_002431845.1 Prevotellaceae bacterium UBA5903
ACTTGGTGCGCACTTAGAGCGTACACTTACTCCAGAAGAAAAAATCAAACAACAGTCTATGCTTAAGTTTGCTTTCAGTGGTGACTCTATTGATGTTCGCAAGCTCGATTTGGGCGATACGCAAAATGTAGGTATCAACTTGCAGCAGGCACTTGAACATCCAGGTTCCGACCAATGGGATATCGTATTGCGTGATGGCGACAAACTTATCATACCGCAGTTTAACAACACAGTCTCTATTAGTGGTCAGGTGATGCTACCTAATACAGTTTCTTATAAAGAAGGTGAGAAACTCTCTTATTACATTAATCAAGCAGGTGGCTATGGCTTGAGAGCAAAAACAAAACGTGTGTTTGCTATAAATATGAATGGCACCGTCAATCGTGTACGCTCTGTTAAAGACATCACTCCTGGTTGCTCTATCATAGTACCAGCAAAGTTGAGCCGACGCAGAATGTCGTTTGGCGAAATCATGTCATTAGGCTCAATTACAGCGTCTATGGGTAGTGTGATTGCCGCTTTGTTGAAGTAACAATTGATTGTAAAAGCAAAAAGCAAGTAGTATATACATATTCTTACAGAGAAAACAAAAACAATGGGTAATAAATCATTTAGATCTATTATAAAAACGATTGGGAAGTATAAAAAGGTTCTAATTGTAAATGTGGCTATCGCCTTGGCTTTAGGCATAATGGTTTCGTTTAGTATGCCAGCAACTTATGAGTCCTCTTCAAGTTTGGCATCAGAGTCAAAGGACGAAGCGCAGCTTGGCAACATGGGTTCGTTGGCATCGTTGGCGGGCGTAAACTTGTCTGGATCAAATGATGCCATTGTGCCAGAGCTCTATCCGAGTGTGGTTGTGACCAATGACTTCTTGGTGAATTTGTTAAAGACAAAAGTACGTCCTAAGGGACTTAAAAAAGATATTACCTATTTAGATTATTTGCAACATTACACCAAATCACCTTGGTGGACCAATGCTATAAAGGGACTTGTAGGTTTGCTTTCAAAGAAAAAGTCAGACAATTTAAACGCACAAGCAATCAACCCCGAAGAGCTAACTAAGCCCCAAGACGCTTTGGTTGAGGCACTGAAAGGACAGGTTATTTGTACACTCGACAAGTCGGAGGGAGTGATAAATATCAAAGTTTATTCGCAAGACCCCTACGTGTCAAAACAGCTTGTAGAGACAGTTACAAAGCAACTGCAATCCTTTATAACTGATTATAGAACAAGCAAGTCGCGTGTAGATTTGCTCTATTATCAACGCTTAAAAAAAGAGGCATACGACAAGTATATGAAGGCCCAAAAGAAGTATGCAATTTATAGTGATAGCCACATGGATTTATCATTAAAATCATATCAATTGGAGTCTGATGCGTTAGAGAACGACTTGCAGTTAGCCTATAACACATACTCGCAGGCTTGTCAGCAAGTAACAATGGCCGAGGCAAAGGTGCAAGAGCGCACGCCAGCTTTCACGGTGTTAGAGCGTGCAACTGTGGCTCCATATCCAAGCTCACCTAAAAAGAAAATGATAGTTATAGCTTATCTTTTTGTATTCATAGCAGGCACGGTATGTTATACAATCTTGCGTGAGCAATTAAAGAAAAAAGGTAACGAAGAAACCTGCTAAAAGGTGATAATAAAGCAATAAATGTTATTTGATCAGAACAACGCAAACAAATGGGTTAAATGGGGTGGCAATGCCTTATTCTTTTTGTTGATACTTGTGTCAATGATAGACCCATCTAATAGCATTCTTCATCTGAAGAATGTTGCTTTCGTGTTGCTTTTGGGCTATAACATTGTAATGTTCAAGCCAGACTTCCGCTATCTTACTTGCATATTGATGCCATTTATTGCTTTGATGTGTGGCTACATCTCTTCGCAGATACTTGGAGTTGTCATAAACGATGAGTTTTTTGTAGGTACATTCAAGGGGTTTTCAATGCTTATACTCCTTTTATGGATACCCTACTACGACGTTATAAGGTTGAGCAAACTTGCAGCATTGATATTTGGTATCTGTGGCACAATTCTTTTTATAGCGGCAGCATCCGACGATTTATTAAAAGCTGCTATATGGAACTTTCAAGACAATGGACACGAAGGTGCATTCCTATTGTCAGAGCGTTATTTCTTGGGCATCAAGGTATTGGGCATCAATTACAACTCTACTATTTGCACGGCATTGCCCCTTTTTGCAAGTAGTTATTCGGTCTTTTCAAAAGCTAAACATCGGTTTTTCAATTTCCTTTGCATGCTTTTTATCATCTTCTTGTTTGTTACAAGCGGGTCACGCTCAACCATGTTGTTACCCTTCTGCTTAGTTGGACTTTCGCTCTATATCGTATATCGCAAGTCGCATTATGTAAGGATGCTTATATATCCAACTCTCTTTGTTTTAGGTGTGGCATTGATTGTATTAATCATAAAGTTAGCGGGAGAGAAAAACGAAACATCCAACATCGTAAAGTATGCCCATCTCTATTCGTATGGGCGTTTGTTACACTACAATCCCGAGTATTTTATAATAGGTCAAGGTCCAGGCTCAATGTTCTATTCTATAGGCTTTAGAGAGATGGTACCCCAAACAGAATGGAGTTACTTAGAGATACTCCGCATGTGTGGTGCGTTCAGTGTCGGGATATTTTATTTACTGCTTTACCCAGTTTCGTTCATCAAAAAATTCTTTAAGCACGATGGCTCAATGGGAATAATCATAACATACCTATTCTATTTAGTTGTGGCAGGTACCAATCCTATGCTCATCAACTCTTCGGGCATGTGTGTAATGATGATGATATATAGCTATCTTGGCATAGTTATGAAAAGAGACGAACAAAGCATGCAGTCAAGATTAGTTAGTAAATGATTAGCGCGTAAAGAACAGATGATAAAAACAAAAATAGCAAGTTTGTTTCAAAGCAATAATAAACGAACAGGACTGATAAAGAAAAACATCTTGGCCTCTTTTTTCATAAAAGGATGGCTCATTGTGGTACAATTGCTGATGGTTCCTTTAACGTTGCACTGCTTGGGTGTTTACGAAAATGGCATTTGGCTCACCATAAGTTCAATGTTGGTGTGGATAGATAATTTGGATGTAGGATTAGGCAATGGGTTGCGCAACAAATTAGCAGAGTATATAGCTAAGAACGATTATGAAAGTGCTCGTCGCTCTGTATCTTCAACGCTCTTTATGCTGATAGTATTTATTGTTCCCGTATCCATCATTATTAATATGTGGATATGGAATGCCGACACGTATGCCTTTTTTAATGTAGATGCACATGTGGTGGGCAATTTAAATAAAATATTGTCGTGCTCAGCCATATTTGTATGCTCCACGTTCATCTTTAAGTTTATTGGCAATTTTTACATGGGTTTGCAAATGCCAGCGGTAAACAATCTGCTGGGTTGTTTAGGGCAGACATTAGCGTTGATAGGTACGATTTTGGTGTATTGGAGCAACACTCATTCGCTTTTTTACATAGCTATAGCCAACACGTTGGCTCCCTTGTTAGTTTATCTTATAAGCTATCCTATCACGTTTTGCAAACGTTATCCGCAGTTGCGTCCATCGCTCAAGTATGTAGATACAAAGAGTGCCATTTCGCTCTTTAAAATGGGCATAAAGTTCTTTGTATTGCAGATATCGGGCGTGGTGCTATTTATGACTACTAACATACTCATATCCCGATACTACACCCCCGAGATGGTAACTCCTTACCAGATAGCCTACCGCTATTTTAGCGTGGTCCAATTGCTATTCTTTATCATCTGTGTGCCCTATTGGTCGGCCACAACCGATGCATATAGCAAGAGAGACTTTGCATGGATAAAGGCATCAGGTCGCTCGCTCGACCGCATTATTCTGTGCATTATGCTGGTAGCATTGGTTATGATTATTGCCTCCAAGTGGGTTTATCAAGTATGGATTGGCGATGCCTCAATTGTGTCGTTACAAATGACGATAATGGTGGCTATCTATGTTATGATACTCACGCTGAGCATGCGCTATTCGTACATACTCAATGGTTTTGGCACATTAAAACTTCAGCTTATAACCACTGTATCGGCTGCAGTTTGCTATATTCCATTAGCAATGTTTTTTTGCAAAGGCAGCAACAATGTGCTATATCTCTTAGCGGTGATGAGTGCCGTTAATTTGCCGGGATTGGTGATTAATGCATGGCAATACCACAAAATAATCAAAGGAACAGCCAAAGGCATTTGGCTTGAATAAAAATAGAATAAGATGAACTCAATATACGTGATAATTGTGTTGTATAAGATAAGCCTATTTGAGGCAGAGTCTTATAGAACGCTGATAGAGCCAAACCATATAACCAACTTTTTGGTTTACGACAATTCGCCCGAAGAGGGTTATACCGACTTGTCGCAATTGCCTAAAGAAGCAACTTATATCCACGACAAAAGCAATAGTGGACTTTCGTTGGCCTACAATCGTGGGGCACAGATAGCCTCAGAACAAGGGTATAAGCGAGTGTTATTACTCGACCAAGACACTCATTTCATGGCTGGCACGTGGCAGGCGTATATGAATCATATTGACTATAATGGCATCACTTCGCCCCTGATAGTCACCACCAATGGTGCACCATTCTCGCCTGTTCGTATAGATAAGTGTTTTTTAACTCCCGTCGATGAACTTGAAAGGGGCGAGTATTCGCTCTATCAATATGCAGTTGTAAACAGTGGCAGTTGCGTGCCAACTGAGTTGTTCAATCGTTGCGGAGGATATGACGAAAGCGTAACGCTTGATTTTTCAGACTTTCAGTTTCAGGTGCGTCTGCGCAAGTTGCGGTCCAAGTTCCTCCTGTTAGAAGCAAAGGCTATGCAAGACTTTTCGAACGATTGCAGCAACTTAGAAAAGATGAAAAAACGCTTTGCCTTGTACCTTAAAAGTGCTGTACACTTTAAGGCCGATAGCCCTGCATTGCAATGCAAGCATTACGCAGAGGTGATGAAACACACCCTTTCGCTAACAGTGCGCACGCACAACCTTTATTTCATTGGTAAGTATATAAAAGAATTTATAAAAAGAGGATAATATGATATCAGTTTGTATAGCAACATATAATGGTGAGGATGTAATTTTAACTCAACTCAAGAGCATACTTCCGCAACTTGGCAAAGATGATGAGGTTGTTATCTCAGACGATAATTCTACCGACAGAACCGTTGAGAAGATACAAAGCCTTAATGATGCACGCATACGCATAGTCAAAGGACCATGCAAAGGCTCACCTGTGCCCAATTTTGAAAATGTGTTGATGCAGGCAAAGGGCGATTATATTTTCCTTTCCGACCAAGACGACCAATGGCTACCTAACAAAGTGGCTATATGCATGAAAAAACTTAAGAGCGGATGTGCTTGTGTAGTAACCGATTGCATTGTTACTGATATGGACTTCAATGTGCTCTACAATTCGTTCTACGCTTGCAACCATATGCGCAAGGGCCGATATTACAATTTGCTCCGCAAGAACAACTACCTTGGTGGCTCAATGGCCTTTACACGAGCCGTTAAAGAACGTAGCCTTCCATTTCCTAAGGACATACCCATGCACGATATTTGGATAGGCAATGTGGCAGCATTTTACTATAATGTCACTTTTATCCCTCAAAAGTGTAGCTACCTACGTCGTGGCGACCACAATGCATCTTCTACTGCCAAAAAAAGCGAAAGTTCCGTTTGGCAAAAGTTCACGTACAGATGGAGCATCGTAAAGAATTTGATTATGCTAAAGTAACTTTCAGTGCATCATACAGCATTAAAATCGTGAACTATTTTTGACATTTCAGACTCTTGAAATAGAAATGAAATGTTAATAAATTTAACAAAATATAGAGGTGATTGTAACCCAAACGTTTACTATTTTTGTTACGACACGAATGTAAGCACACAAGGATACGTATCCTTAGGGTGTAAGGATACGTATCCTTAGGTCATAAGAACACGTATCCTTAGGGGGTAAGAACACGTATCCTTAGGGTATAAGGATACGTATCCTTGTAGAAAAAGCACTTTTTTTAGAATAAAAAAGCTATGGAAAATAGCGAAGTAAATACATAACTGGTTGATTATCAATAAAATACGATATAACACTCATAAATCGCAAAAAATCAGCCACAATGATAGTTGGTGATTTTTTTTTGATTTATGAGCGTTTGCTTTTCTAACTTAGGGGTGAAGTTGGAGACTTTCTTATTTGCTTTTCTTCTTATTACTTTTGCGCTTAAACAAGCTTGTAATGGCACCAAATCTGCGCATGAGTTTATACATCATCATAAAGCCATCGTATACGGCAAATGCCTTTTCAGCTTGGTTTACCCATTGTTGCATTTGTGTGTCGGCCTTAGTGGGCGTGGTTAGTTTTTGCCAATGATGGTTGATAATGCCCTTGCTCAACCTAAGTTCTTTATCTATAATTTTGCGTTTAGCTTGTAAAATATCTTGTGTGTAGTATGCGTTATTCATTGTGTGTATGATATGTGTATAAGGTTTAAATGGGTTTAGCAATAGCCCATGTGAGGATTAGTTTCCCTTGGCTGTTAATGCTGTTAAGAGTCAATAACTAAAGGGTGAGGTTATTGCTTATTTTCAGTGTTTTTGTATTGTTCGTTTTCTAACTGATTTTCAATAAACAAGTGTGCCAAGAAATTAGTTATGGGATTTTCAATCCATTTAGTACGATTGCAGTAAATTATCCATACGATGAGGGCATAGACACACACAATGATGGCATAAGCTATTGTGGCATTTCCAATAAGGGAAGTGAGTGATGCTGCTATCATCATTGAAACAAATATCAAGGCTAAACCAACAATCATAAAGATGATGGCTCCGATGATAAGAGCAGACAAAAGTTTTGATAGCTTGCTCACAATGTCGATTTGCAAACCATCTGTTTTGAGTTCTACATAACGCTTCAACTCCTCAATGAGCTGACAAATAGTATCAATATTTCGATTGGATGATAACACAGAAAGAGAGAGTTTAAAAGGTTGCTTTGATAAAAATAAAATGGCCAAAGAGCATGTGCAAAGGTGCTAAAGTTAGCATAGTGTGCGCCTGCTCTTTGGCTTGTAATAAAGTGATGGATTATTAGTCGTTTGCAGGTTGCAATTCGTCTGCAATATCATCTACAAGGCTTTCCATTTCCTTGCTGTTGAGCTTGATGCCACGTTTGCGGATGGCAGCTGCAATTTTTTCGCGAGTGTCAGTACCTTTTTCTGGTGCAAATAAAATGCCGCATGCTGCGCCTACAGCTGCACCACCAAGAAATGCTGCTAAAATGCTAAGTCCTTTCATGATAATCTATTTGTTTAAAAGTTAATACATAGGTTTTCTTATTGCCAAATGTACGTAAAAACCTCATAACAAACCAAGAAATGACGATATTTTTTTATCGTTTATACCGTTTTTATCAAAAATAAGTAGGTTTTGGGTAACATTGTTTGCTAATTCAACAGCCTTTTGTACCTTTGCCATAAGGTTTGTGCTATCTGTTAGGGCATGATTGAAGGCTTAATTTTGAGTTGCCTACATGTGTTAAAGCCAAAATAAACTTTGGTGTGGCACACAGAGAGTAAGGCGCAATCCGTTACTTAAGAACGAAAAAAACGAAATGAAGACAATGAAGAAAAATTTGGTATTGGCAATTGGTTTGTGCACAGTAGCATTGTTTACAAGCTGTAAGTCGCGCGAGAGTGCATATCGTCAGGCATGGGAGCAAGCTATGGCTCAAGACAAAAATCAAAATGAACAAGAGGTAACTACCGACAATAACAAAGAGCAAGAAACAGTTGTTACCCCAGTAACTCCTGTACAACCTACAACCCCCGCAGTTACTACTGATCACAGCGATGTTCGCGAGATTAATGGCAATATGTCGGTGGTAAGTGGTAGCGCACTAAAAACTTATAGTGTGGTAGTAGGTAGCTTTGTTACACGTGCTAATGCCGAAGGCTTAAAGACTCGTTTGGAGCAGCAAGGATACGACGCACGTGTTATCCAAACCGACGAACAAATCAAAGGCATCACCCCTTGGTTCAGAGTTATTGCCTCGTCTTACGACGACAAAGCATCTGCAGTGCAGTCGCGCAAGGCTCTGAGTGCTAAGTTTGCTGGTGCATGGTTGCTTTTCCGTAAATAAATCATACTAAATAGCTGAGTAGTTGGGCGGTTGGTTTATCAGTCGTCCAACTCTTTGCATTATGTAGATGACTTATATTATATTATAATAAAGTGTAATACAAAATCGTAGTGAGTACGCAAACAAGTTTATTAGGACTCAGCGTTGCTGAGCTAAAAGAGGTAGCTCAAAAGGTTGGATTAAAGCCTTTTGTGGGCAAGCAAATGGCTGATTGGATATATGGCAAGCATGTAACCGATATAGACCAAATGGCTAATATATCAAAAGATGCTCGCACCAAACTGAAAGCGTTTTACACAATAGGTTGTTCTGCTCCGATAGATGAGCAACGTTCGGTTGATGGAACCGTTAAGTACTTGTATACTACGGCCAAAGGCGACTTTATTGAGACTGTTTACATACCCGATGGCAATCGTGCTACATTGTGTGTAAGTTCGCAAGTGGGCTGTAAAATGGGGTGTGCTTTCTGCATGACCGGACGTCAAGGTTATGTGGCTTCGCTCTCAGCAGCAGATATTCTAAACCAAATCTATTCGTTGCCCGAACGCGACACACTGACCAATGTAGTGTTTATGGGTCAAGGTGAACCATTTGACAACCTCGACAATGTGCTCAGAGCCACTCAAGTGCTAACTGCCGATTGGGGGTGGGCATGGAGTCCTAAGCGTATCACTGTGTCGAGCGTGGGTTTGGCTAAAGGCTTGGCTCGTTTTCTTGAAGAGAGTTCGTGTCATCTTGCCATAAGCTTACACAACCCCATACCCGCAGAACGTGCTGCACTGATGCCTGCAGAAAGGGCTTTCAGCATTGAAAATGTGGTTTCGCTATTGAAACAATACGAATTTTGTCGTAAAAACACACGTAACTCGGTTGGCACTGAGGGGGCACATCAACGCCGGTTGTCGTTTGAGTATATCGTGTTTAAAGGCATCAACGATAGTAAAAAACATGCAGATGCGCTCCTTACGCTTTTGCAAGGAGTAGACTGCCGCATCAATTTGATACGCTTTCACGACATACCCGATACTCCATTGAAAGGTGTGTCTGACGACAAAATGGTGGCTTTTAGAGATTATTTAACCTCGCACGGATTGTTTACCACTATTCGCGCTTCGCGTGGGCAAGATATCTTTGCAGCATGTGGCTTGCTAAGCACAGCTAAGCAAGAAGAAATGAAACATCGTTCGCTCTCAGAAACTAAAGATTAACTCACAATGTGGGTGCATACGTAGCTTTTCAATTTGCTGCGGCATCCTTTTTAATCCATGAATAAAGATATGGCAGAAAATGAAATAAATAATGCATCTCAACCCGCAGCAAACAACCCCAAACCACGCCTCGTTCGTGTGGGTATCAGCCAAGGTGATACGAATGGTGTGGGCTATGAATTGATATTAAAAACATTCTCAGACATGTTGATGCTTGAGATGTGTACACCTATCATATATGGTCATATCAAGGTGGCAAACTACCACAAAAAGGTGCTTAACATAAACGCACCGCTCAATATAATAACCTCTGCAGACGAGGCTATTGAGGGCAAAATAAATTTTGTAAACTGCTCTGACGATGACGTGAAAGTAGACTTTGGCGCACAAAGTGCAGAGGCTGGTCATGCCGCATTTATGGCTTTGGAACAAGCTGTTGCCGACTACAAAGAGGGACTAATCGACACGCTTGTCACGGCGCCAATCAACAAAGCAAGTATACAAAGCAGCAATTTCCGTTTTGTAGGCCATACAGAGTATTTGCAAGATAGAGTGGGGGGCGAAGAGAACGAACCTTTAATGATTTTGTGCAATAGCGTAATGCGTGTGGCATTGGTAACAACCCACTTGCCAGTAGCTGATATTGCAGCGGCAATTACGCAAGAGGCTATCGTTAAAAAAGCAAGGCTACTATTCGATTCTTTGAAAAGAGACTTTAATGTTTCGGCACCACGCATCGCAGTGCTTGCGCTCAACCCTCATGCAGGAGATGGCGGTGTGTTGGGACACGAAGAAGAAGATGTTATCATACCAGCCATTAAGCAACTTTCAGACGAGGGAGTGACATGTTACGGCCCGTATGCGGCAGATGGCTTTTTTGGCGCAGGCATGTTTAAGCATTTTGACGGCATATTGGCCATGTATCACGACCAAGGACTTGTGGCTTTTAAAGCCTTGTCAATGAATGAGGGAGTGAACTTTACGGCGGGTTTGCCATTGGTAAGAACGTCGCCCGACCACGGAACGGCTTACGACATTGCGGGCAAAGGCATCGCTCAGCCCGACTCTTTCCGTCAAGCTGTTTATGCGGCAATTGATATATATAAAAAACGACGTATATACATTGACAGCCACGAAAATCCGCTTCCCAAAATATATCAAGATAGAAAGGAACATTAAAACTGTGAGCGGGTGCTCAAATATCAACTTTGAACACCCGCTTGTTGCTTGCATTAATATATAAGAAAAAACAATAAATGAAATTCGCTATTATAGCAGCTGGTGAGGGCTCACGCCTTCAACACGAAGGGGTGAACTTGCCTAAACCTTTGGTTAATATTCATGGAGAGGCCATGATAGACCGTTTGATGCGCATTTTTCGTGAGAATGGTGCGCACGAAATTGTTGTTATCGTCAATACGCTCAATCCTCAAACAGAGCAACATATCTTGCAATTAAAACAAGAGGGAAAGGCTGACGACGTGAAGATGGTGGTAAAGAGTACCCCCAGCTCGATGCATAGTTTTGCCGAATTAGCTCCTTATCTTAAGGACGATATGTTTTGCTTGACAACGGTTGATACAATTTTTAAAGAAGAAGACTTTAAGGCTTATATCAACTATTTTAAGCAAAGCAACTTTGATGGTTGTATGGCTGTTACCGACTATGTTGATGATGAAAAACCCCTATATGTTGCCACAGATGATGATATGAATATCAAGGGCTTTCATGATAAAAATGAGGGCGACAAATACATATCGGGGGGCATATATTGCTTGCATCCAAATGCACTGCAAACACTTGACCGATGCTTGAAAGAAGGCAAAAGCCGTATGCGTAATTTTCAGCGTGCTCTTGTAGAAGATGGCTTGAAACTCAAGGCTTATGCTTTTACAAAAATATTAGACGTAGACCATGCAGAGGACATAGCAAAAGCCGAGCAATTTTTAAGCAATAAGTAAGGACAAAACCATGAAACGTTGTATATTGGGCATTAGCCGCTCAACAAAGTTTAGTCCGCATTCGGAGGACAGAGATGCTGCCATCTTTGCAGCTGTTGCAAGCCGACTTAACCGTGGGCAGAACGAAGTGTCTGTAATTAGTGAAGACCTCTTTATTGCTGTTGATCTAACAGAGTTTGACTTGGTGTTTTCTATGGCAAGAGGGCGCAGTGTGCTCGAAAGTTTGGCACAAGCTGAGAAAGAGCAACCGCTTTGTGTGGTCAATTCGCCGAGTAAGTTGCTTTGTATGTCAAGAGCTAATATCGCTCAGCTACTGCACGACAATGCAATACCTATTCCGCAAATAAAAGTAGGAACGCCTGCTGAGATGATGCAGACAGAGTGGGCTTATCCATGCTGGATAAAGCGAGCTGATGCATGTGCGCAAACCCCAAGCGACGTGGTGTTTGTAGAGACTGCGGAGCAAATGCAAGCTAAATTGCAAACTTTATTGGCGCAAGGAGTGGAGCAATTGGTGGTAGAAGAGCATTTGACAGGCGACTTAGTAAAGTTCTATGGAGTTGAAGGTACTGCGTTCTTTAGTGCAGCTTATCCCACAGAAAATGGCGGGTTCTCAAAGTTTGGTTTAGAGAAGATAAATGGCGCTCCCAACCATTTTGCATATAACAAAGAGGCTCTCAAAGAGGTGGCTGATAAAGTGGCTGCATTGACGGGTATAACTGTGTATGGAGGTGATGCCATTGTACAGGCTGATGGTAGTTTCTTTATCATTGACTTTAATGACTGGCCAAGTTTTGCATCATGCCGAAAGGATGCTGCAAAGGCTATAGCCCAAAGAATAAATAGTATGTTAGAATAAAGATATTAGGTAATATCTGTTCAATAAAATCATTAATTAAGATAGAATTGTAAGAGAAAAAAATATGTCGAATAATCAAAATACGCAGTTACAATCTACATTTAAATCGCAAGACACTGAAGAATGGCTTGACGTTCACTTTACTCGTCCTTTGGGTTTGCTTTGGGCAAAATTCTTTAATCATTTCAATATACATCCTAACGTAGTAACCATCTTAAGTATCATCTTGGGGGCTGCTGCTGGCGTGATGTTCTATTTTGACGATATAAGATATACAATCGCAGGCATTTTGTTGCTTGTTTGGGCAAACCTTTATGATAGTGCCGACGGACAACTTGCTCGTATGACGGGGAAAAAAACTCGTTGGGGCAGAATACTCGATGGCTTTGCTGGCGATGTGTGGTTCTTTACGATTTATGCAGCCATTTGCTTGCGTCTGCAAGCGCAGTGTATACCATTCACAGATGTGAAGTGGGGGGCGTGGATATGGATTTTGGCTGCTGTGTCGGGCTTTATCTTTCATGGCAAGCAATGCCAGTTGGCCGATTATTATCGCAACATCCACTTGTTCTTTATCAAAGGTAAATCGGGGAGTGAATTGGATAGCTTTGTGAAGCTACGTGCAGAGATGAAGCAACTATCATGGAAGAAAGATTTGGTATGGATGGTTTTCCTTTATTTTTATGGAAACTATACAAAGTCGCAAGAGAGTATGACGCCTAAGTTCCAACATCTTCGTGCTGCATTGTTGCGCAAATATGGCAACGATCCTGTGCCAACAACTCTTGCACAGAAGTTTAGAAAGGGCAGTCTGCCTTTGATGAAATATACCAACATTCTTACATTCAATACGCGTGCTATTGTGCTGTATATCGTGCTCTTGATAAAGGAGCCTTGGCTGTATTTTGTATTTGAAATAACGGTGATGAACATCCTGTTCCTTTACATGCGTAGTAAACACGAGGCACTTTGCCAACAGATTGAAAAAGAGATAGAGCAATAAAAGAATGCTTTAATGGCATGGAAAGCTAATAAGATTAGTAGGTGGATGTAGGTCTGTCTATGATGTGTTATTATATTATTAATTAAGAAAAAATACTGATTTCTCATATAACGTGAAACCTCTATATCGCAATTTATTTTTACTTTTTGGTATAGGTGCTATAATCGTGATGCTTTGCACTTTCGATTTAGACTATACAGAACTTTACAGACATTTGTATCGTGCAGGACTTTACCTACCAGCTGTTATTGGTGTGTGGATATTTGTTTATGCATTTAATGCTTGGGCTTTTCAGATAATCGTGAATAGCGGAACGCATAGCAAACATTTATCTTATCGCCACGCTTATAAGCTAACGGTATCTGGTTTTGCATTTAGCTATACCACACCCTTTGGTTTTGGTGGAGGCCCCTACAGAGTAATGGAACTGAGTGCTTATATAGGCGTGCCACGAGCAATGTCGTCGGTGGTGCTCTATTCTATGATGCACATACTCTCTCATATCTGTTTGTGGAGCTCGGCTGCGGTGTTGTTTGCCGTTGTGTATACAGAGAAAATGACTCCCTTTTGGTGGGGACTTTTCATTGTTTTTATATTACTCTTCTTGGTGGTATTATTTGTATTTCATCTTTGCTACAAGAAGGGGGTGATAGTTAAACTTTTCAAACCATTGCTCTACATGCCAATTGCTAAACGATGGGCACGCAAGTTTTATGACAAACATGCAGAGGATATGCAAAAGGTTGATGACAACATTGCTTACTTGCACGCTCAGCCTAAGGCTTTTTATCAATCGCTGCTCTTTGAGTATGTAGCACGCGTAATCAATGCATTGGAGTATTATTTTATTCTATTGTCGTTGGGCGTAAATCTTACCTTTTGGGACGCTATTCTTGTACTTGCATTCTCTTCATTGATAGGCAATTTGCTCTTTTTCCTTCCTATGCAATTAGGTGCTCGCGAAGGTGGTTTGTCGCTCATTGTAAAGATATTAGGACTCAGTGCCCCTGGCATTGGTGTGCTAACAAGTCTTTATACTCGCGTGCGCGAATTGGTATGGATATTTATAGGAGTTAGTTTGGTAAAAGTGGGTAACAAAAAAATAATGCGCGATTAATCCTTATGAATACAACACTGCTTTTTGACTATGGAGGTACGCTCGACACATCTGCTTGCCATTGGTTTTATGTTTTTCAGAATGCCTATACTGCTATTGCTACAAAGCATATTGAAGAGCATAATCTGCGCGAAGCTTACGTGATGGGCGAACGTGCATTGGCAAAGCAACGCATTGTGATGCCAAGCGATACCTTCTATGATATGCTTGTAAAGAAAGTGAGCATACAGGTTGATCATTTAGAAAATGTGCTAAGTTTACTACATTTCTCTACAGCTGAAGAAAAAAACAGTTTTATAAAGCAAATAGCCTCTTCTTGCGATGATTTTGCACGCAAACATGCAGAGCAGTCAGCGCATGTTTTGGCCGCTTTGAAGCCAAAGTACAAGTTGATAATGGTGTCGAATTTCTATGGCAATTTGCATGCTGTATTGCAAGCATATGGTTTGGATTGCTTCTTTAGCGATGTAATAGAGAGTTCCGTGGTAGGGGTGCGTAAACCCGATCCTGCTATATGGCAGTTAGGAGTAGAGGCGGCTCATTGCGATGCAAGTAGCTGTGTTGCTATAGGCGACAGCTATAACAAGGATATTGTTCCTGCCGCATCTATAGGTTGCCAAACAGTATGGTTTAAAGGTAAAGAGTGGGAGGAAAAAGCATTTGATGAAACATTGCCTACTCACATTATCAAAAGACTTGACGATATATTGAAATACTATTAAAATAAGCTTTAAACAATAATGAAAAAATATGATTTTATACCACAGGGAGTATGTTCTCGTTGCATACATCTCACGCTGTCAGACGATGATGTGGTAGAAAATGTTACCTTTGAAGGCGGTTGTAATGGCAACTTACAAGGTATAGGAGCACTTGTAAAGGGTATGCACAAGGACGAGGTTATTAAGCGTTTGCAAGGAATACATTGCGGCAATAAAGCAACTTCGTGCCCAGACCAATTAGCGCAAGCTTTGAAAGAAAACAAATGATAGATGAGAGAGATTAGTGAGTAACATCATATTCCGTAGCTTTGATTTCTGTTTTATAAACAATGCAACCAGAGTTTTCTGAACGATAGATATAGCAGAACGTTACACCATTATCTTTAACTTCTTTATAATTCACATCGTTGCGCAGATTGTTGAGCAACAATTGGTGCATTAGGTTGCTTTTTTGTTGCAACGCCTGCTCGTTGTAAGCATTTACTGCATAATGCAATGTATAGACGCGACTTTGTGTATTATATGTGATGCTGTCTAACTTTGTACCTTCTTCAACGGCTTGTGGGCAGTTGCTGGCTGTATATTCTTCTGCTTCTTTCTGCAATCGTTTGTCAAAATTGCTTTGACAACTTTGCAGCAGAAGTGAAAAAGGAATTAAGAAATAGATTGGCTTTGAAAAAAACATTACGAAGAAAATAGATTTAATAAAAAGTAAAGACTATGAATGAACAGATAAATACCACTATAAAACTCACTGAAGACGAGGCTAAGCAACGTGTAGAGAAGGCTGTTGAGCTATTTAAGCAAGGATATAATTGTTCGCAAAGTGTGGTAGCAGCTTTTGCCGATTTGTATGGTTTTACTAAGGAACAAGCATTGCGTATGTCTGCTTCATTTGGTGGTGGCATTGGCAGAATGCGCCAAACTTGTGGTGCAGCTTGCGGCATGTTTCTCTTAGCAGGACTTGATTGCGGTGCAACAGATGGTGCAGATCGTGCCGGAAAGAGTCATAATTATGCCGTAGTGCAACAGTTGGCGGATGCTTTCAAACACATTAACGGAAGCATAATCTGTGCAGAATTGTTAGGCCTAAGCAAGCCTAATCACGACCCACAAGCCGAAGAGCGTACCGCTGCTTATTACAAAAAGCGTCCATGTGCTGAAATGGTACGAACGGGGGCACAATTGTTTGCAGACTATCTGCTAAAACAGCAATAGTAGTTGGTAAATCTTATGGTAATAACAATCGTTGAAAGCACTCTTAGATTTGTTCAATAGCAAATTTTTCAGGGTGCTTTCCTTTTATGTCTTTATAATACTCCATAATGATTTTCATATCCTTGTCCACGTCTCCAGATGGGATGAGTGTTTGAGTACATATAATTTCTTTTTTAGCATAATCAAGGGCATAGAGTAGGATGGGGAGTTGTGCTTTAAGTGCTATGAAATAAAAGCCTCTTTTCCATTGAAGCACCTTAGAACGCGTGCCTTCGGGCGTTATGGCAAGTGAGAAGTTAGTTGATTCTTGCGCTTTTTCTGCCAAAAGGTCGGTCATGCTTGTATGTTTTTTTCGTTCAACGGCTATGCCACCAAGCTTTCTAAACAAAGAGCCAAGAGGCCAAAAGAACCATTCTTTTTTCATTAAAAAGTTAGATGTCATGCCTATTGATGTGTAGTATAGTTCGCCTATCAAAAAGTCCCAGTTGCTTGTATGAGGTGCTACGCATATAATGCATTTCTTAGGTGTAGGCTGGTTTACATTTACTTTCCATCCCATCCAAGAATACAAAATAGTCTTACTTATATTTTTAAACATAGAATGATAATTAAAAAATGAATTATAAGCGGACTGTTCAAATAAAGTATAGCATCCGCTTATAATTCATTCTATAAATACATAATAAATATCGTTGTTACAAACTTATAAATTAAGCCTTAACAATGTGTTCATAGATTAAGCTTTAACAATACGTTCGCTAAGGTCATTAACCTTTTCAGTAAACTCTTGTTTAAGTTTTTGATAGAACTTATGTTCAACTTTTTTCTCTGTGTGGCTAATGCGACTTACGTATTCAGTGTGAAGTGCAAGCACCTCTTTCATCAAGTTATCAAGTGTTGCTTGGTCTGCTTGTTGGCACATGCTAAGTGCTACGCAATCAGCAAAAAGGTCGCCTGTTATTTGCTTGATGCTTTTCTTAAGTTTTCTACGGTTTGCCATATTTTTAGCGTTTAGGAGTTGGTTGTAAATAGTTATTGAGTGATAATCTCTCTTCCTTTAAGAATTGCGCATTCGTTCATGGGCAATAAGTCGTGGTGTCTTTCGGGAAGCGTTTTATGGAGTGCTTTCATAATGCTTTCAATCGATACTATTGGATGCACATGCAAAAAGCCACCAAGTATAAACATGTTGAAGCATTTCATCATAGACATTTGAGCAGCTGTTTCCATTGCAGGAATGTGCCATGACGTAATGTCCTTACGCGAGGGCTTGTCAATGATGCCAAAGCTATCATATATAAGCGTTCCGCCGGCTTTAACTTTGGGTTGGAACTTATCAAGAGATGGCTGGTTAAGCAAAATAGCTGTATCATATTCGCTTAGGATAGGAGAGGAAATTGGTTCATCACTAATGATAACTGTGACGTTAGCCGTACCACCACGTTGTTCCGGACCATAAGCAGGCATCCATGTAACCTCTTTACCTTCCATAAGTGCAGCGTATGCAAGGATTTTTCCCATTGAGAGAACGCCTTGACCACCAAAGCCAGATATAATGATTTCTTGTTTCATAAAACTGCTTATTTATCTTTCAAGTCACCAATATGGTAGAAGTCAAACATGTGTTCTTCCATCCATTCATTGGCTTTAATCGGAGAGAGTTTCCAACCCGAAGAGCAAGTAGATACTATTTCCACCAAGTTTGATCCCTTGCCTTGCATAGAGTTTTCAAATGCATGTCGGATAGCCTTTTTAGCCTTTTTGATTGCAGCCACACTATGCACACTTTGTCGTGTAACGTATGCAGTGCCTTCAAGTTGAGCCGCAAGGTCAGTAATATTAAGAGGGTATCCGTGCAGTTTAGGATCGCGTCCGTATGGGCAAGTAACGGTTTTCATTCCCAACAATGTAGTTGGTGCCATTTGTCCACCAGTCATACCATAGATTGCATTGTTTATGAAAATCATAGTGATATTTTCGCCTCTGTTTAGTGCATGGATAGTCTCGGCTGTACCAATGCAAGCTAAGTCGCCATCGCCTTGATAGGTAAAAACTAAGCGATCGGGCCATAAGCGTTTACAAGCTGTAGCAAGTGCAGGCGCACGACCATGAGCCGCTTCTTGCCAGTCTATATCAATGTATCGGTATGCAAAAACGGCACATCCTACGGGACTTATACCAATGGTTTTCTCTTCCATGCCCATTTCTGCAATTACCTCAGCAACCAGTTTATGCACAACACCGTGTGAGCAACCAGGGCAGTAGTGCATATCGGTATTGTTAAGAAGCTTTGGCTTTTCGTAAACCAAGTTCTCTGGTTTTATAATTTCTTCTCTTGTCATGAAAAATGTTCTTGACTGAATAATATGTTAAAGTGCTTGTTCTTTTTGTTTAGGCATTGAGGGCCTTGTGTCAAAGTAGAGCAGTTTGCAAATACATTTATTATATAGAGAGTACTATCTAAATAATGTATAAGTAAGCACCTATTTCCTTAGTCCAGGCATCCTAAGTAGGACTTCCACCATTTTGATAAGCACGGCAAAAAGACCTACTCCATACCAAATCATGATGTGGTTGTTATCTACTAATATTCCAATCATTGCAGCAAGTGCCACTAATATGAATATGCTATTAAGGATGTTGCGCAAGAACAAGTTTTTGGCTTTTTGTCGTCTTTCTTCTTGTTGCTGTTGCGGATTGCGCAATCGTTCCAACATATTGTGTTTATTCGAAAAAGGATTGTTCAGCACTTTGTTTGTATTATTTATTGGATGAGTTAAATAGATAGAATAAATAAAATTAGGATGCCTTGTGTTAGAGGTTGTTATTTCTGCAAATTCTTTAGTGCATCAATGATTTCGTTAGGGTCTGGAACGATACCTCCCAAACGGCCATAATGCTCAATAGAAATGTTGCTTCCTGCTGCAGCATATTTAACATCGAATATCATTTGTCCTGCATTAATCTCAACCACCAACATACCTTTAACCCTTTCAGAAAGTGCTTTGATTTCTTTTTCGGGGAAAGGCCAGAGCGTGATAGGACGGAAAAGTCCCACTTTCATTCCTTGTTTGCGGGCAGTTTCCATAGCCTTTTGCGAAATGCGTGCTGCCGACCCAAAAGCTACGATTACGTATTCGGCATCATCGGTATGCAACTCTTCATAGCGCACCTCATTATCTTTGGCCGCTTGATATTTCTCTTGTAGATGTAGGTTCTTAGCCTCCATCTTAGCTGGATCAAGTTCGAGTGATGTCATAACCTGAGGACCGCGCTTAAAGAGTCCGTGTCCATTAGTAGCCCAAGGACACTCTTCTGCTATTTCCTCTTCGGTGCGACGTGGTTTAAAGGGTGGCAACACAACCTTTTCCATCATTTGTCCGATAACACCATCCGACAAAATCATTACAGGGTTACGATAGCGAAAGGCAAGAGTAAAGGCAAGGTCTACAAAGTCTGCCATCTCTTGAACAGAGGCAGGAGCCAATACAATCACGTTATAGTCGCCATTGCCTCCACCGCGAGTAGCTTGGTTGTAGTCGCTTTGCGAAGGTTGTATCGTACCTAATCCAGGGCCACCACGTTGCACATTTACGATTAATCCGGGTATTTCAGCACCAGCCATATAGCTTATGCCCTCTTGCATGAGGGCTACGCCGGGCGAAGAAGAAGAGGTCATCACACGTTTACCCGTGCCGCCACCACCATAAAGCATATTGATAGCAGCCACTTCGCTTTCAGCTTGTAGAACCACCATACCTGTAGTTTCCCAAGGCTTAAGTTCAGCCAAAGTTTCAAGCACTTCGCTTTGTGGAGTGATGGGATAACCAAAATATCCATCGCATCCGCATCTAATAGCGGCATGCGCTATGGCTTCGTTTCCTTTAAGAAGGAGCACTTCGTTTTCTTCGTTCATAGAAGTATGTTTAAAGAAATCTTAAGGTCTGAATGTTTGTATAAGTAAGCATTGCAGACTATTTCTTTTGTTCTTAATTATTTCTCTTTAGCTTGGTATACACTTATGCATCCGTCAGGGCACACGATGGCACACGATGCACATCCAATGCAAGCATCATTTATTTGTTGGCAAAAAGCGTATCCCTTATGGTTTACTTCGTTTTTGGATAATGCGATAGCGTGAGTAGGGCATGCCACTACGCATAAAGCACATCCCTTGCATCGGTTTGTATCGATGACAAGAGCTCCTTTTATTTTACTCATTTTAGAATAAGTTTATAACTTCATTATTTGCCTTAACAGGTGTTCATTTTCGAACCTCAGCAGGGCGGTTTATGGCAATTTCTCTATGTGTATGTATTTCCTTTTATTGGTTATACATATCTTTGTTATAGAATGCCATAATATCTTCAAGCATGAGTCTGCATTCTGTTGCAGGCCCATTGGGGGCGATGTTTTCTGATTGCATAAATGCGCTCATGGCCTTTCCCCATTGCGAACGTTTCATGTAGAGCTTACCTTTTAGGTAGTAAAACAATGAATTATTCTTGCCTTCTTCGCATGATTGCTGCAATAAGTTTTCAGCTTTTGCCAGGTCGTTGGCTTGTAGAGCGTCACTTATTTCTTGTAAAGTGTTCCTTTTGTTCATAGAACTTGGCATTTTACTACAAGCAAAGTTACTGCTATTTCTCTAATATAAGAACTATTTATGTCTTTTTTTAGATTACTTAACGTTATAATATTGTTCTATACTTCGGATATATAGGTAATAATTGCTTGTGTTTTAACGAAAAACCCCTTATTGGGGTATTCTATTTCAGAACAGACGATATGCCTTGTTCTCGGTGACATATATGTACCTCAATGCCGAACTTTTGGTGGATATGCTCTGCCAGATGTTGGGCTGAGTACACGCTTCTATGGCGTCCGCCCGTGCAGCCAAAGCAGAACATGAGGTTGGTAAATCCGCGTTGCATATAGCGTTCTACGTGTGCATCGGCAAGTTTGTAAACAGAGTCGAGGAAGGTCAATATTTCGCCATCATCTTCCAAAAATTTAATGACGGGGGCATCCAATCCTGTGAGGGGTTTATATTGTTCGTATCTGCCAGGATTGTGTGTACTTCGGCAGTCAAACACGTATCCCCCTCCGTTGCCCGATGTGTCTTCGGGTATTCCTTTTTTGTAGCTAAAGCTAAATACGCGCACAACGAGTGGTCCTTGACCATCGTATTTTGATACAGATGCTTTGCCCAACTCAACGTTTTTTTGGTCGAATTGTGGCAAGTCTACCATGCGTTGTAGTGTGTCTGCCAAGTATGGATAGTTGTTAGCTGCGTCTTCGAGTAGTAGTCGGCGAAGATTTTGTATAGCCAACGGAATACTATCTAAAAAGTACTTTTTGCGTTCAAAGTAGCCTCGCAATCCGTATGCACCCAGCACTTGCAGAATGCGGAAGAGAACAAATAGTTGCAAGCGTCTTCTAAAGCCGTTTTCATCGAAATTGGGCAATAACGTTTTCACCTCGCTAACATAGGCATCAATAAGTTCGTTGCGCAACGTTTGTGGATAGCGAGCTGAGGCTTGCCACAGAAACGAGGCTATGTCGTATTGCAATGGTCCCTGCATGCCCCCTTGGAAGTCGATAAAGAAAGGTTTGTTGCCTTTTAACATCACGTTTCGTGCTTGAAAGTCGCGATAAAGAAAAAAGTGTTCGTCATCGTTGCTTGCCAAGTCGTTAGCCATGCGTTGCAAGTCGGTTTCCAACTTGATTTCATCAAATGGCATGTCTGTTGTCTTCAGAAAACTATATTTAAAATAGTTTAGGTCAAACATAGCTGCCTGGTGGTCAAAACGTATGGGAGGAATACAATGTGAAAAGTCAAGTCCTTCAGCCCCTTTAATTTGCACGTGTGCCAAGTCACAAATTGTCTGGCGGAGTAGTTCTTTATCCTCCTCGCTATAAGTGTAGTTGTTTTTACGTGCAGATGCCAAGGCGTCGTAAAGAGCCGTGTGTCCAAGGTCTTGCTGTATGTAGCAGCCGTAGTCGCTACTTACAGCATAGATTTGTGGCATAGGTAACCCTTTGCTCGTGAAGTGCTTAGCCAAATATACAAAGCACTTATTTTCAACCACCGAGGGACCAATAACCCCAATAACGCTTGTGCCGTCGTCGTTGAACATACGCACATACTGCCTATTGCTGCCAGCTTTAGGTAGCGTTTCTACTTTAGGCGAAGCTTGCCCTTTCCATTCCTTATATAGTGAGAGTAATTGTTTCATCGTAAATGTCAGAAGTGTGTTATGTTCAAAATTATTCTTTTCTAAACCAAATGCTCATTACCTTTTTGCGTATGGCAATAATGTTAATGATAGAGACCAATATAAATATGCCACCTCCTGTGAGCAGAGCGGGCAACATGCTACCGCTTTTAAGCGAAGGGAATATAAGGCTGATAACCCCCATATAGTAACTACGGATGGCTATGAGCAATATAAAAGCAATAATCAGTGTGGCAGCATTCATGCCAAGGGTGAGGAGTTGATAGGGCCTACTCACTCTGTCGGGACTATAGCCGATGAGCAACAGGTTCTCAAGTTTTTGCGTATTTTTCTGAACCAGTAAGTAAATACTCAACATCAAAATGTAGAACGATAAGATGCTAACCAACAGTCCTACCAACATCACCATGCTTACCACCACCTTTAAGAAATAAGTAGTTTTGCCCGCATCAAGTTTGTTGTCTTCAACGTCATAGCCCTTTTGTTGCATATATTGGGCAATACGTGAGTCGGTTGGATTGTTCACTTCGAGTATCACTCTTGAAGGGTCTTCGGTTTTTCCAGGTTCGTATGTATTATTGCTCCAATCAATAAAACTTTGTGGCACAAGGATTGTGTTGAGACGGCTTGAAAAACCGAGTACTTTACCATTAAACTGTGCATGTTGTCCATTAGCATTTATAAAGATGCGCATATCAATCATGCCTACCAAACCATCGCTCACCTTGGGCAAGTTGCGGCTTTGAGCAAAGCCAAAGTTGTAGAGAGCTATGTAAGTACGTGGTAGTATAACAGGCACAGTGTTGTCGCCAGGAGTGTAGTGCCAGTCGGCAGCGTCGGCGTCTACAAAGCTATCGGGTACGGCTTCAAAAAACATCTCCGTGTTGAGTGGTTCAGAGCCTTTCATGCCCATTGCAGCCGACACTTTATATTGTGATGAAGTAAAGCTACCCACTTTTTTGCAGAAGGGCTGTTTGCCTATGTCCTCAATGTCGAAGGTAGAGAAGGAGTTGCTACGTCCCGATAGTGTGCCAACCGTAGTGATGTGTTTCGACACCACTAAGAAGTTGTTGTTAATAAAACTATCCTCTTCTGTAAAAACAGGAATAATATCTTTATAAAATTGAATGCCCAGCATAACAACCCACATGCCAAAGAGATTGGCAAAGAAGAAACCAGCAAACTGTGAGAGGCTAATATGTTGTCGGAGCAATTTCCAAATCAAGTTCATTGTTATATGCTAATCTATAGTTTATACACTTTGTCGTAGTTAAGTTCCATGTGTTTGCCAATGCTCGTAACGATTACACCTGCCCCTTGCCTTTTAGCTTCTGTCATCATTATATCTGCCATGATAGCAGAGTTGATGTCGTCAAGGTGGCTGATAGGTTCGTCGGCAAGCAAAAAGTCAAAAGGCTGCACCAAGGCCCTAATCATGGCCACACGTTGCTGCTGTCCAAAGCTCATTCTACCCACTTTGGCATTGAGTTTATCGGCAATACCCAGTCGTTCAAACCATTCTTTAATCTCGCCAAGCGGCTTGAAGTTTGTAAGGTTGTTTTTAATTTCAACGTTTTCAAGAGCCGTAAGTTCAGGAAAGAGCCTAAGCTCTTGAAAAAGGTGGCTAATGCTATTTTGTCGAATGCTCACCCAATCGTTCACTTTGAGTTGTTTCACGTTGTTGTTGTCGAAGCAAAGCGTTCCAGTATAGTCGTGTCTATATCCCAAGATGTAGCTACAAAGCGTAGATTTGCCCGTACCCGACATGGCTTCAACTAAGTAAAGTTTCTCTTTTTCAAATTTCACTTCGTTCTTCCACACATCGCTTTTAAGGTCAGTTCGGCTTTCAAAAACGTGTGGCAGAACATTTGATAATGTAATGGTTTGCATGATAAACTTTTTATCAATAAGACAGGCCTTGTGCCAAGTAAAAGATACGAAATACCCATTACTTGCGAGTCTGCTTTTTATTCAATAGTCAATGTAGCTTTGCGTCCGGTTGTAGCTTGGTAGCAAACTTTTTCAGAGCCTGGAATGAGCATCTTGATGAGCGAACTTGCTCCTTTGCTCTTAACACAAGGCTGTTCAAAGAACCTCTTAAGGTTTAGCTGAAAGTAAACAAGCGTACCTTTGGCGGCATTTGTTTTTGTTGCGTCAAAAGGCATTTGAGCCTTTGCAACCATTGCTGCCGAGGCAAAGTAAAGAGTTGTGTTTGTGGCATTAAGGCCAAAGTGCAACTGCTGTTTGTTGTTATTAAGCACAAAAGCATTGGGCGAAATTCGCCTCAGCGTAACGTTCTTTTGTTTCTTTGCACAGTCCATCCAATAGTCGGCATTGTCAAACAATCCCTTTGCTTGAGTTTCGGCTTTCATGCAGTAGATGGGAGTCCAATCGTTGGCCAAAGAGTCAATCTCAATGCTGAAAAGTCCGTTGGTGCTCCCCAACATTTGGTCGGCATCAAAGGTCTGATTTAGTCCCATGAGCAACCCACGCAAGGTGGCGTCGGTTTTGAGAAGTTTGAGCAGAGGTTTGCCCTGTGTTCGTGTGCTCAGAACGAAAAGAGGTGTTTGTTGCTTGCCATTTGTAGGCACGCTAATACATCCTTTCTCCTTTTCGTATTGGTCGATAGCTGCCAATATATCATTGTTTTCGCTTGTGAGTGTGCTTGTTATCGTTGTGACACATTGTTTTGCCTTATTTAGCTTCATATCAGCGGTGGCAAAAACATTCACGGCCGCAGGGTCGCAGTCGGCAGGTATGGCCATACGGAACAAAAGGTTGTAGGGGGTAGGCATAGCATCAAGTTGTGCAAAGAGTTGTATGCCGCCCGTTAGTTCTTTGAGCTTTTTAAAGTTGTCGGTACTTGTAAACGTGTCGCCAGTGTTAATCATTGCCGTCATGGTTTGTCGTAACACATCGCGCTCTTGCGCCACACCAGGGCCGAGTATAAGCAACGTATTGTCTGTGCAAGTGGCCAGCCACCCCGCATTTATCCAAATCCAAGCTTGCCCATCGATATACTCAATAGGTGCACATTTTTTAGCCCTTACGAGTTTATTTACTTGGTTAATAACAGCCTCCTTGTTCTCTACCTTGGCCGTAAAACCAATGTATTCGTTGGGCGTTACAAAAGCATAAACAGGACTTTTAAGGTCTATTCCATCGGGCTTTATGCCAATGGCTTTTTCTATAGGATTAACGCTCTTAAGAGGAGAGTTGGTCAGTTCAGACGGCACAATTCGCACCACGGCTTTAGCTTGTGCTGGTATCATGTCGGCATAGTTTTTGGGCCATAGCCACCATGCTATCAAAGCCACCAGCGCACAAACCACAATGGCTGAGCAACCTATCCAACAATGTTTTTTATTAAAATGCATAATACCTAAATATATGTTTGATGCTCACACATCTGTTCTACTCAATCTTGCTACTTATTGCGTTTTGCCAAATACATAAGATGTACAGCCACCAAAGCCGCTGTTTCGGTGCGTAGACGACTTTCGCCAAGGCTAATGGGCTGAAAGCCACAACGTATAGCCTCGTTTACCTCGGCAATGCTAAAGTCTCCCTCAGGGCCAATAAGCACCAAAGCATCCCCCTCGCTATTAAGCAAATCGCCTAAAAAGTTGCGTCCCGAAAGGTGTATGCTTTCTGTGCTATCGTCGTCAATCTCTTCGGGCGAATAGCAGTGGGCAATAAATTTTTGTCCGTCAAATGGGCTATTAACAAACTCTTTAAACTTGGTCAAAGGTTCAACCATAGGCTTATAAGCCTTATGGCTTTGTTTCATGGCAGA
The DNA here is from genome assembly GCA_002431845.1 of Prevotellaceae bacterium UBA5903. GTDB lineage: Bacteria > Bacteroidota > Bacteroidia > Bacteroidales > Bacteroidaceae > Alloprevotella. The sequence continues at coordinate 33,301 of DJEH01000138.1, forward strand.
CACCACAATCTTTTCTAACCTCTCAGTCTTAACAATCTTGCGTTCAGAATTGTCGCAGAGTAGCAAATGAATGCCGTCTACGCCAATTTCTGTAGCTTTCTCAACAAACCATTCCATGCGGTCCATGTTTTTAGTAGGTGCCACCGCCAAGTGTATGTTTCCGTTCCATAGTTTATGGTCGTCCCATTGATTGTCAATGGCAATTTGGCAATGCTTGTTGGCGCATAGCGTAATGTGGGCATCATAAAAGTGCCCTTTACCATCGGTAAGTAGCATGGTGTCTCCCTCGCGCATTCTTAGCACTCTAACAGCGTGTCCAGCCTCTTCAGCGGGCAGTTCGTTTGGGTTATTTTCTATGTCGGGGGCGTAGAATATATGCGTTTCTTTCATGTTGTTCAACATTTTATAAAATCAAGTCAGTATTGTCCACCTTGCTGCGTCTTGACAGTTCGTCGCGCAATATCGAGGCTAACTCAAAGTTATCTTCGGCCACGGCGCTCTCCAATGCTTCCTTCAGCAGTTTGTCGCCCATGGCAGTAAGGGGTAGTGCCATTTGTTCTGCCCCTTTGTTGTTTTGGGCACGTGTTATCCTCTGAAACGATTCGCTGTTTACCCATAGTGGCGCGTGCGTTTCAAGAGCAGCCACAACAGCCTCGGCCACAGGCACGGTGATAGACACCACTTCGTTGATAAGTTCAAAGTCGATTAATGCTTGAGTGTTGCCATTGGCGGGTTGCATCACCCTCACACCAATCAAGGTCATACCCACACGCCCAGCAAGCTTGTTCATCAAGTGCGAGCAAGCATAGTCCTTATGCTTCAGTGCATTCATAATGAGGTTAAACCCTTTCTCGTCTATCAGTACCGGAAATATCTCAGCCCCATCCTTTTTTCTTAATATAAGGATAAAGGCATCTTGCAACTCCTTTCCTCGGGTTATGCCCTCAATGGTTAGTTCGGTATAGTTGTCGTACATTGTATGATTATCAAGTATTTGTTTCTGAATATTTGTCGTAAATGCACGAATGTGCTTTATAAATTTAATTCAAAGTTACTGCAAAGCAAACGCATAACAAAGCAAATGTTGATTTTTTTGGTATGGTAGAGGCGGTGTCGGTTTTAATTTATAAATGATGATGAGTTGATGATAAGCAATTTTAACATTATTCAGTAAGTACTTCTCTTTCAATAAAACGGCAAAATAACACACCAAGCAGCCGCTAAAAAGGCGTGTGTACAACTTATCAGACTGTTTAAAAAATACGAGCAAAACGTGAACTATTTTTGACATTTTGAACTCGTAAAATAGAAGCTAAAAAGCATGATTTTTGCTTCGAACGAGGCAGAAAAAGCCCCCTTTCGCAAGTATTAATCCTTAGGATACGTATCCTTAGGGTGTAAGGATACGTATGCTTACCACCTAAGGATACGTGTTCTTAGGGTATAAGGATACGTATCCTTATGGTCTTAGGATACGTATCCTTAGGGCTTTGCATACGATAATAAGCACTTAAAAGCCAATTTATGATTTTGTGATAGTTTGTAACTCTCTGATTATCAATTAAATATAGAAATTCCCTAAAAATGCGGACTTTTCGAAAAATAAAAAATAAATGTGCAGAGTGGGCAAAAATGAAGATTACGAATTCAAAGATTAACTTTTGTAAACCTCTCAAAATAGCTTGTAAAAATGTATTGTTAGTTCCCTTGTTATTGGCATACAAAAGCCTATTTTTGTGGTCAAAAACGGTTTTAAAAGAAGTTTTAAACAAATAAAGATTGTTAATACCGCAAAACTTAGAAAACACAGATTGTAAGAATGTTACATTATTGAAAAAATGTGAGCAAACGCTTTGCCATTCACTATTAAGCCATTATCTTTGCAACAGATAGTATGTAGTTAAGCAATAAAAAAAAGGCTTTTTGATGGCTTTTGCTTTGCACTATCTTGCATAGATTATTACAGATTTTTATGAATACAGAAACACTAAAGCCCGACTATATATTTGAAACAAGTTGGGAAGTTTGTAATAAGGTCGGTGGCATATATACCGTGCTGTCATCGCGTGCTAAAACGCTCATGTCTAAATATCAGGACAAACTTGTCTTTATAGGTCCTGATTTGAAGCAACCTACGGCTAATGTTGATTTTTGTGAAGATGAAAGGTTGTTGCCTCAGTGGAAACAGGCTGCAGCAGATTTAGGCTTGAAGTGTAAAATTGGCCGATGGATGGTGCCAGGCAAACCTGTGGCTGTGCTTGTAGATTTTGCCCCGTTCTTTGAAATAAAAAACGAAATTTATGCCGAGGCATGGGATTTGTTTCGTGTAGATTCGCTCCATGCTTATGGCGATTACGACGAGGCTTCTATGTTCTCGTATGCAGCAGGTCGCTTTGTTGAGGCTGTAGTGTCGCTATGCTTGCAGCCTACAGATAAGGTGGTATACCAAGCTCACGAGTGGATGTCGGGGTTGGGCATGCTTTTCTTAAAGAAGCATCAACCCCATGTGGCAACCATATTTACCACACACGCCACAAGCATAGGGCGCTCTATATGTGGCAATAATAAGCAACTTTATGCCTACTTCGATGGATACAATGGCGACCAAATGGCACAAGAACTACACATGGAGGCCAAACACAGCATAGAGAAGCAAAGCGCATGGCATGCCGACTGCTTTACAACCGTGAGTCAGTTTACTAACCGCGAGTGTAAGCAACTGCTTGATAAACCAGCCGATGTAGTGTTGCCCAATGGTTTTGAGAACGATTTTGTGCCCAAAGGTAGTCAGTTTACCATCGTACGCAAAAAGGCCCGCCAACGCATACTCAGCGTGGCAAGCGCACTTACGGGACAAACCTTGGCAGACAAAGATACGCTCATCGTGTCAACAAGTGGGCGCAACGACTATCGATGCAAGGGTTTCGACGTGTTTCTTGAAGCAATGGCCGAATTGCGAACCCAGCTCAATGAGCAGGCAGAGAGTAAACAACAAGTATTGGCTCTCATCGAAGTGCCTTGCTGGTTAAAGGGGCCACGTGCCGACTTGCAAGAGGCTTTGGCGCATCCACAATCTCATACGCAGGCATTGCCTAACCCTATCATTACTCACGATTTGCACAATTTAGATGAAGATCGCATTGTGAGCCAAATTCGTCAGTTAGGCATACTCAATCGTCCCGAAGACAAAGTGAAAGTGCTGCTCGTACCATGCTATCTTGAGGGCAATGATGGCATTTTTAATATGCCTTATTACCACTTGCTTGCAGCCAACGATTTGGCGCTATACCCCTCATACTACGAACCGTGGGGCTACACTCCGCTTGAAAGTTGCGCCTTCCGCACTCCTTGCGTCACTACCGACTTAAGCGGATTTGGCCAATGGGTAAACGAGGAGATTGGCCACGAAGGCCAGCTTGAAGATGGCGTAAGAGTGATACATCGCGACGACAATAACTACTTTGAGGTGTCGGCAGACATCTGTCAATGCATACACACAATGCTCGGCATGCACACCAAACAAGTGGCTACTTGTCGCAAGAACGCAGCACTAATTGCCGACAAAGCGCAGTGGAAGCATTTTATTAAATACTATTATGATGCTTACGATTTTGCGCTTAAACGCACTGAACTAAAATAAAACAGCATATTATACTAACCTAATGTAAAAAAGCCTTTCGGCAAGCGTACTCATCAATCTAAACAAATCAGTAAATATGAGGCGCTAACGAGGGTTCAATATTTTATATTATGAATATTAAAATCAGCAATGCCAACCAACCATCATGGAGGGTGGTAAACGTGAAAAGCCACATCCCAGAGGCTTTGAAGAAACTCGACGAAATTGCTCATAACTTGTGGTGGGCATGGAACACCGAAGCTCTGCAACTCTTTGCAAGTCTTGACGAAGACCTTTGGAAAAAGGTAAACCGCAATCCTATCGACTTGCTTCGTAGCATTGATTACGATCGCTTAATCGAACTCTCAAAAGACGACGATGTAATCGAAAGAATGAATCGCGTATATAGCGACTTCCGCAAGTATATGGATGTTAAGCCTAACCCAAACCGCGCTTCGGTTGCTTATTTCTGCATGGAATATGGCTTAAACCACGTGCTGAAAATTTATTCGGGCGGTCTTGGCATCCTTGCTGGCGACTACTTGAAAGAGGCTTCGGATAGCAATGTCGATATGGTTGCAGTGGGTTTCCTCTATCGTTATGGCTACTTTACTCAAACCCTCTCAATGGATGGTCAGCAAATAGCTAACTATGAGGCGCAAGACTTTGACCGTCTGCCTATCGAACGTGTACTCGACAAAGAAGGCAACCAGGTAATAGTAGATGTGCCTTATCCCAACTTTATGGTACATGCAGCTCTGTGGGTGGCTAATGTGGGCCGTATCAAACTTTACTTGCTCGATACTGACCACGAGATGAACTCAGAATTTGACCGTCGTATTACTCACTCGCTTTATGGTGGCGATTGGGAAAACCGCATCAAACAAGAGTACTTGCTCGGTATTGGTGGTATGCTTGCTCTTAAAAAACTGGGCATTAAAAAGGATATCTATCACTGCAACGAAGGCCATGCAGCCCTTTGCAATGTGCAGCGCCTTGCTGACTATGTTGAGAGCGGTTTAACCTTCGATCAAGCACTCGAACTTGTTCGCTCATCTTCGCTTTACACCGTACACACTCCAGTGCCTGCAGGTCACGACTACTTTGACGAGGGCTTGTTTAACAAGTACATGAACCAGTTCCCCGCTCGTTTGGGCATTTCATGGGACGACTTTATGGGACTTGGTCGCACCAATCCCGATGATAAAGGCGAGAAATTCTGTATGTCTACCTTCCTCTGCAAAACTTGCCAAGAGGTGAATGGTGTGAGCTGGTTGCACGGCTTGGTATCTCGCGAAATGTTCAAGGGTATTTGGCCTGGCTATATGCCTTCGTACACTCACCCCGACCATGCAGAGCGTAGCCACGACGAATGGTTTAAAATTTACAATCCTCATCCAGAGGAGAGCCACGTGGGATATGTTACTAATGGTGTTCACTTCCCCACATGGTGTGCCAAAGAGTGGCAAGCAGTGTATGCTAAGTACTTGGGTAAGGAATATATCCACGACCAAAGCAACGAAAAGATTTGGGAGAAGATATACAATGTGCCCGACGAGGTAATTTGGAACACTCGCGTAACGCTTAAGAACAAACTCATTGACTACATACGTGCTCGCTTCCGCGAAAACTGGTTGAAGAACCAAGGTGACCCTTCACTCGTTGTAAGTTTGCTTGACAAAATCAACCCCAATGCATTGCTTATTGGTTTTGCTCGTCGTTTTGCCACTTATAAGCGTGCACACTTACTCTTCTCAGATCTTGACCGCTTGTCGAAGATTGTAAACAACCCCGACTATCCTGTGCAGTTTATCTTTGCAGGTAAAGCACACCCAGCCGATGGTGCAGGTCAAGGCTTGATTAAGAAGATATACGAGATTTCGCAACGCCCCGAGTTTATGGGCAAAATTCTCTTCCTCGATAACTACGATATGCAGGTGGCACGTCGCTTGGTATCGGGCGTAGATATTTGGATGAACACCCCAACACGTCCTCTCGAAGCCAGTGGTACATCGGGCGAAAAAGCCTTGATGAATGGTGTGGTAAACCTCAGTGTACTCGACGGATGGTGGTACGAGGGCTATCGCGAAGGAGCGGGTTGGGCATTGACCGATCGCCGCACTTACGAAAACCAAGGTTACCAAGACAAATTGGACGCATCTACTATCTACTCAATGCTTGAGCAAGAGATTATTCCTCTTTACTATGCTCGTAATCGCAAGGGATACTCAGAGAATTGGGTTCGTACAGTAAAGAACTCTATCGCTGGCATTGCTCCACACTACACCATGAAGCGTCAGCTTGACGACTACTACGACCGCTTCTACAACCCAGAGGCTAAGCGTTTTAAGGTGCTCTCTGCTAACGATAACCAAGTGGCAAAAGAAATTGCTGCATGGAAGGAGAGCGTGGCTCAACGTTGGGACGACATCAAGGTGGTAAGCACCGAAAAGAGCGAAAACTTACAGAATGGCGCACTTATCAGTGGTAAGGAATTTGCTGTGAAACATGTAATCGACGAACAAGGTCTTGACGATGCTATCGGCGTAGACTTGGTTATCTTGTCGGGTGCAGAGGGTAAAGAAGAAATCTACACCGTAATGCCTATGAATGTAACAGGACATGAAGGCAACCTCTATACCTTTGAACTCACAGCAAGCGTTGATCTTGCTGGTAGCTATAAGGTGGCATACCGCATGTATCCAAAGAATAAGATGTTACCCAACCGTCAAGACTTCTGCTACGTGCGTTGGTTTAACTAAGGTTGAAATGTGCGTTGCGTAAGCATCACACATAAAGATAAAATACAAAGACTTGTCTGCCGCCTATTTAAGGTGGCTGACAAGTCTTTTTGACAAACAAGTAGGTGTTCATAATTATTTT
>DJEH01000009.1 GCA_002431845.1 Prevotellaceae bacterium UBA5903
TGATAGATTGCCGCCTTATTCTATACGATCTTCTTAATCGTAGCAATACGATGTATTCTCTAATGAATGGATATGAAGCCTCTGCTAACAGTAATTATTCCCATCTATAACGTCGCGTCCCATTTAGATCGCTGCTTGCAATCTGTACAATCGGGTGGGGTAGAAGCAATGGAAGTATTGCTCATTGACGATGCTTCAACAGATGAAAGTCTTGCTATTTGTATGAAATGGATAGCGTCTGATAGTCGATTCCACCTTCTGCAGCATACCGCCAATAAGGGATTGAGTGCTGCACGCAACACAGGGCTTTCTCATGCACAAGGACAGTATGTATGCTTTGTTGATTCAGACGACTACCTTGATCCATACACATTGCAGCATCAGATACAGTTGCTCTCTATTCATCCTGAAGTTAGTATAGTAGAATATCCAGTGAGTGTGTACGAGGGAGCTAAGTCTTTTCACTACAATATCACTTTTCCAGAAGAACGACTCCTTACATTCTCTGAGTGGTTGGCTCAAGATGGTTGCAGCCATGCTTATGCTTGCAACAAAGTGTTTAAGCGGGAATTATGGAACAACATAAAATTCCCATTGAATGAATATTTCGAAGATTTACATACGATTCCTTCTGTAATTCATAGTGCGGGGCATATAATGCAAAGCCCATATGGATGCTATCATTATATGTACTATTCCGGTACAATAAGTAGAGTGATAGATCGCCGCCACCTTGAAGATTTGTTGAGAGGGCAGACTCGAGCCTATCAGCTGTTACAAGAATCGTTGGGGGAGAAACATCCAGCAACTTTGTATTTCTATCTGCAAATGTGCAACATCCAGATCAGTCTGCTGTCGCAGTGTGGCGGAGATTGTGTAATTCCTTACCGCTCAGTATCTTTACGTCGTTTATGTAAACACCCCAAGGTGTCGCACATAATGCTGTTAAAAGCTTTCTTAAACAATCTCGTCGGACCTAAATATATGTGCTTATGGGCCAAAATGATCAGTCGAAAACGTTGAAGAAGATTCCAAGCATAAGTTTCATTGTGCCTGTCTACAATGTTGAGGAGTGCTTGCTATATCGATGTCTTACATCAATTGTACGCTCTGCAGCTGTGCTTCCAGACTACGAGATAATTGTCGTAGATGATGGGTCGTCTTCATCTTCTTCAGTAGCCCATGTCGTTAATCGAATGGAGAGTGTACCCATTCGCCTTGTCAGAAATGAAACAAATCAAGGGTTGAGCACATCGAGGAATACAGCTATAGAACTTTCAGAGAAAGACTACTTGCAATTTGTCGACGCAGACGATTACTTATTCTCCGATGCAGAGCAACAACTCTTCGATGTGTGTGCCTGGACAAGAGCAGAAGTCGTCACCTTCCGCATGATGCCTGTAAGTAGTGAAGTAAGTGAAGAGAAAATACTCGACTCTATTCCTACGAGCCAGCCAGGTGGAATAATAGTTTTTGAAGGAACAGGAGCAGATTATGCAGCTCGTCATAATCTGCGCGCAGCGGCTTGTGCCTATATCTTTCAAAAAAGCGTACTTAAGGACAACTTGCGCTTCACACCAGATATCTTGCGGGAAGATGAGGAGTTTACTACGCTTCTGTTCCTGCAGGCACAGCATGTTGCTGTTACCTCCTTGATCTGTTACGCCTATTATCAGCGAAGCGGTTCTATCATGCAGAATCGTTCTGCTGAGCATGTACAGCGTCTGCTTGATGACGGCATGCTTACGGCTTTGAAACTCTCTTCACTCGCTTGCCGGTATCAGGGAGTACAATCGGCGATGCTCCGTAGAAAATCAGCATTGCTCGCTTGCGACTTACTATTCAACATGATGCAATGGCAATCCGTCTATGCAGATTTTAAGAAGTCTTACCTTCGCATGAGAGATCGTAACCTGTTCTCTATTAGACTGCCCAAGAGTACGGATGTAAAACATCGAATGTTTCATAGCCTTTGCTCTTCAGTGTGTGGTGCAACGATGTGTTGGGCTATATATCGTTTATGCTATTTTCTTCGAAGAAGATTGTAAAACGATAAATGAAGTTTACAATATGACACTGAAAGTAATAAAGAATAGTAAAATATGAAAGAATATATCTCTATTTCTTGCTTTCATGCTTACAAGCCCGTATCTTTGCAATGTTTTTCATGGTATTAGATTTAAGGTTAGTAAAGATTGGTTGTCGTGAGACAATCAATTTTTTTTGTATATAGGTGTACTCACAAGTGATGAAAAACTTCCGCAATTATTCAATATTACTCATAAGCATAAGAAAGCAAAAAAACATAAAATTTGTTCTATTGTCAAGATTTATAGTCATTTACTTTGCATATAACATGATTATAGCTTAACTTTGCTACAAAATTCTATTATATGATAAGAGTAAACCCTTTTAAGGGGCTTGGCATTGCCCTTGTAACCCCTTTCCAAACAGACGGAAGTGTAGACTATAGCCAATTAGAAAATTTGGTAGAAAGCCAAATAAGTGCTGGCATTGATTTTATATGTGTACTTGGCACCACAGCCGAAACGCCATGCCTAACAGCCGACGAAAAACGTGCCATCATGGACTGCGTAATAAAGGTAAACAATCATCGTGTGCCTTTGCTATTAGGTGCTGGTGGCAACTGCACAGCAAATGTTATAGATTACCTACAAACAACCAATCTTGATGGCTTTGAAGGTGTGCTAATCGTTGCACCTTTCTACAACAAACCTTCGCAAGAGGGCTTGTACCAACACTTTGTTGCAGTGGCTCAAAATAGCCCACTCCCTGTGGTATTATATAATGTTCCTGGTCGCACGGGAGTAAACATTGAAGCGCAAACCACTCTGCGAATTGCCGAAGCATGTAGCAATGTCGTTGCTATAAAAGAGGCCTCAGGTCGCATCGGACAGATTGAAGATATTGTTGAAAATGCCCCCGAAGGCTTTGAGGTATTGAGTGGCGACGATGCCATCACCTTTGAGTTGCTCACAATTGGTGCTAAGGGTGTTATCTCGGTAGTAGGAAATGCTTATCCACAACAATTTGGCGAGATGGTGCATAAAGCCATTGAGGGAGATTACACCCGCGCCCTCAACTTGCATCGTTCGCTCAGCACTGCTTTCAAGTTGCTCTCTGTAGATGGCAATCCATCGGGCATAAAATCTTTGCTTGCTATTCAGCACAAAGCAAACAATGTTATGCGCCTTCCGCTTGTGCCCGCACGCCAAGAAACCTTTGACAAACTTCAAGCGTTTGACAAAGAGTTTAATCACTAAAACTTATATACATAACAAGATAATATGTCCTCTCCTATGGCTATTCCGCACAATGGTCATAGGAGAGGCTTTTTTATAAATACAAAGTAGCTCTTCATAATAAGAAATATGCTAATTTTGCATTGTTATGAAGAGTTTTGAATTACAATCTAAATACAAACCTACAGGCGATCAGCCCGAGGCTATTAAGCAACTAACAGAAGGCGTACTCAGCGGTACACCTGCACAAGTGTTGTTGGGCGTAACAGGATCGGGAAAAACGTTTACGGTGGCAAATGTCATTAATAACGTTAATAAACCCACTTTGGTGCTTAGCCACAACAAGACGCTTGCGGCACAACTATATACCGAATTTAAAAGTTTCTTCCCAAACAATGCGGTAGAATATTACGTATCATACTACGATTATTACCAACCCGAGGCTTACATAGCATCCACCGACACCTACATTGAAAAAGATCTTGCCATAAACGAGGACATCGACAAACTGCGTTTGGCAGCAACTTCGGCGTTGCTCTCGGGTCGCAAAGATGTAATTGTTGTGTCCTCTGTATCGTGTATTTATGGTATGGGCAATCCGGCTGCTTTCTACGAGAATGTAGTGGAACTAAAGGTGGGCATGACCCTCTCAATGAACACCCTGCTCAACAAATTAGTGTCGAGCCTCTACACACGCAATGATGTTGCACCCAAGGCGGGTAACTTCCGTGTAAAAGGCGATACTGTGGACATTTATTTGGCTTATGCCGACGAGTTGATACGGGTTTGTTTTTGGGACGATGAGATAGATAGTATTGAGGAAGTAGATGCCATTGTTGGCACTCGCCTTAACACCTACGACGAGTACAAGGTGTATCCTGCCAACCTTTTCCTTACTTCAAAAGATACGCAAGAACTTGCCATACGCAACATTCAAGACGACCTTGTAAAACAGATAAACTATTTTGAAGAAATAGGCAAAACGCTCGAGGCCAAAAGACTAAAAGAGCGTGTGGAGTACGACATAGAAATGATTAGAGAATTGGGACATTGCTCGGGCATCGAAAACTATTCTCGCTATTTTGATGGTCGCGAAGCTGGCACACGTCCGTTCTGTTTGCTCGACTTCTTCCCAAAAGATTTTCTGATGGTGATAGACGAAAGTCACGTAACTATTCCGCAAATCAGAGCCATGTATGGCGGCGACCGTTCGCGCAAAGAGGCATTGGTAAATTATGGGTTCCGACTCCCTGCCGCCATGGACAACCGTCCTTTGAAGTTTGATGAGTTTCACAACCTTGTTAAGCAAGTTATCTACATCAGTGCAACACCTGCCGACTACGAGCTTGCCGAAAGCGAAGGCGTTATCGTAGACCAGGTTATACGTCCAACGGGCTTGCTTGATCCGCCTATTGAGGTACGCAACACCGACTATCCCGTTGATGACCTAATGGAAGAAATCAGAAAAGCCAAAGAACAAGACGAGCGTGTGTTGGTAACAACACTCACAAAACGCATGGCTGAAGAACTTACGGAATATTTGCTTAAAAATGGTGTAAACACCGCTTACATTCATAGCGACGTAGACACCTTAGAGCGTGTACAGATAATGGAGGACCTAAGACGCGGCATTTACGACGTGCTTGTTGGTGTGAACCTCTTGCGCGAGGGTCTCGACTTGCCCGAGGTTGCACTTGTGGCTATACTCGATGCCGACAAGGAGGGTTTCTTGCGTTCTACCCGTTCGCTCACGCAAACAGCTGGCCGAGCAGCTCGCAACGTAAATGGGCGAGTTATCATGTATGCCAAAGAGATAACCCAATCCATGCAGCAAACCATTGACGAGACCAACCGCCGACGCTGCAAGCAAATAGCCTATAATCAAGCACACCACCTCACACCTAAGCCTATCGTTAAACCTATTGAGAGCAACGAGTTGGTTGAGATGCAGCGAATGCGCATGAGCGATAAAAACACTGCTCAAAATGCCCCCAAACAACCCTATGGCAAAACTGCCAATTTCAGGCCTATCGAAACCACATTGCAAAACGTGGCAGAAGAAACACCTGCCTATGGCAATCATAGCGAAACAATTGAGCAACGCAAAGAACGCTTGCAAAAGGAAATGAAAAAAGCCGCTGCTGCATTCGACTTTGTACTTGCTGCACAGCTTCGCGACGAGCTTTTAAAACTTGATAAGTAGAGCGCGGTAGAAAAAAATTCTCCTTCTTATTTTCGTCTTAGTAGGTGTTTTAATTTATTTCAGAATTTGCGCATATAAAGTTCGCGGTGAAGGCTCAAAAGATAACCCCCCAAGGCAAATCCACTGGACACGGCTTGTTAGGTTGATAACACTCTGTAAGAGTAAAAGATTAAGTCAGCACCATATCAAGGCTTTATCTTTGGCTCTTACAGAGCCCCATCGTTGGTGTTTGTGTGTGTAACCTATGGAGTTTCCTTGGCTATGGTTGTAGCTTATAGCACAGCACTAAAAGTAATTAGCCCCCATTTTTTTTCTCATAAGCACAATAAAAAAAGAGTGTGTCTACTTTTACAAAACTCCCCCTTGAGTTGTAATTTCAAATCGTCATAAATCCATTTTTTTTGAGCAAAAGTTGTCATGACCCATTTTTTTTGAAAAATGAGTGCATTGCGTAACATATTGATAATCAGACGTTTTAATTATTGACAAGGATTGTTCTTTTACAAGGATACGTATCCTTAGGTGCTAAGGATACGTGTTCTTAGGTGCTAAGGATACGTATTATAAGCATCTAAGGATACGTATCCTTATACCGTTATAACACGTTTATAAGCAGTTTAGGTTTGTTTTTTGAATAGAAAACAGCGTATTGTACACTATATTGTTACAGATTTTTGTCTAGATTGAAAGTTCAAAATGTCAAAAATAGTTCACAAATTATAGGAAAAATACGTCTGCATTAAGTTGATTGTTGGTTCCTATTTTTGGTATAGAACATTACTTTATCGAAAAATCTGCAAAAATTGGCATACTTTTTGATAGTACCTTTATTGAAAAAATAAAATTATATATCAAACTATGCAAAAAGGTAATATTGGAATAACCACTGAGAATATCTTTCCAGTGATAAAGAAATTTCTTTATAGCGATCACGAAATCTTTTTACGCGAATTGGTAAGCAATGCTGTTGATGCCACTCAAAAGCTCAAAACCTATGCCATGAAAGGTGACTTCAAGGGCGAGTTAGGCGATTTAACGGTACATGTATCTGTTGATAAAGACGCCAAAACAATTACTATCAGCGACCGCGGTATCGGCATGACAGCCGAAGAAATCGACAAATATATCAACCAGATAGCCTTTTCGGGTGCTAATGACTTCCTTGAGAAATACAAAGAGGATGCATCCGCTATTATTGGTCACTTTGGTCTTGGTTTCTACTCTGCATTCATGGTTTCAGACCGCGTAGACATCATCACCCGTAGCTATCGTGAGGGCTCAAAGGGCGTAAAATGGACTTGTGATGGTTCGCCAGCATTCGAAATCGATGATTGCGAAAAAGCCGATCGTGGTACTGACATCGTGTTGCACGTTTCGGACGATTGTACCGAGTTCCTTGAGAAGAACAAAATTCAAGAACTCTTAACTAAATACTGCCGTTTCTTGCCTATAGCCATTGCTTTTGGCAAAAAAACAGAATGGAAAGACGGCAAACAAGTAGACACCGACGAGGACAATATTGTTAATGATACAACTCCGCTATGGACCAAGACTCCTTCTACACTAAAAGATGAGGATTACAAGAAGTTCTATCGCGAACTTTATCCTATGTCTGACGAGCCTTTGTTTTGGATTCACCTCAACGTAGATTATCCATTCAACCTAACGGGTGTTCTTTACTTCCCACGCATCAAGAGCAATCTTGACATTCACCGCAACAAAATACAACTTTATTGCAACCAAGTATTCGTTACCGACCAGGTTGAGAACATTGTGCCCGACTTCTTAACGTTGCTTCATGGCGTAATCGACTCGCCCGACATTCCGCTAAACGTGAGCCGTAGCTATTTGCAAAGCGATGCCAATGTAAAGAAGATTTCGTCTTACATCACTAAAAAGGTAAGCGACCGCTTGCAATCAATTTTCAAGGCCGACCGCAAGGACTTTGAAACTAAGTGGGACGATTTGAAGCTCTTTATACACTATGGCATGCTTTCGGAACAAGACTTCTACGAAAAGGCTAAGTCGTTTGCTTTGTTCAAGGATGTGGATGGTAAATTCTTTACATACGATGAGTACAAAAAACTCATTACCGATGCTCAAACCGACAAGGACGGTAACCTAATTTACCTTTATGCCACCAACAAAGACGAGCAATATAGCTACATTGAAGCCGCCAAAGCTAAAGGCTATAGCGTTTTGCTCTTTGATGGCCAGTTAGACACTGCCATGGTAAATATGTTGGAACAGAAGTTCGATAAGTCGCGTTTTAGCCGTGTGGATGGCGATGTGATAGACCGCATTATTCAGAAAGATAATGAGGTTAAAAACGAACTGAATGCAGCAGATACAGCCTCATTGAGCGGTGTGTTTACAGCCGATTTGCCTACTATGGACAAGGTTCAATTCCATGTAGAAACAGCTTCTATGGGCGAAAAGTCTATGCCTATTATCATCACCCAAAGCGAATACATGCGTCGTATGAAGGATGCAAGTCGCTATCAACAAGGCATGTCGTTCTACGGCGAAATGCCCGATATGTACAACCTCGTGCTCAACTCAGACCACCACTTGGTTAAGGAAATTCTCAGCGACATGAAGGCTACTACTGGCAGCAAAATTGAGCCTATTGAGAACGAGTTGAAGAGCTTACACGAACAACATACATCGCTCGAAACAAGTCAAAAAGACAAAAAGGCTGACGAATTGACAGACGATGACAAAAATGCCATGAAGCAATGCAACGATGCTATTGCTGCACAAGAAGAGGCCCGCAAAAAGGTGTGGAGCGAATATGCAAAGCAAAATCCTGTGGTAGCTCAACTCATCGACTTGGCTTTGTTGCAAAATGGTTTGCTGCGTGGTGAAGCCTTGAGCAAGTTTATCAATCGCTCTGTAGATTTAATTAAGTAATCACACACTCTTTAAAAACGATAATAGCAACCACAAAGTATAAACACATTGGCTTATCTTTGTAGTTGCTATTATCGTTTTATCTTTTCTAAATATGAATTACAAATTACTATTATTGCTATTATTCCCCTTGTTGAGCATGGGTTGTCAAGCCAAAACTACGCCCAACGCAAAAGAGGAGAGTTCATTGCCTTTATCCGAGGCACAAGCAACAAGCCATAAGCCGAACGTAGCTAAAAGCGATACAATCTTGCAGCAGGTAGATTATACTAAAGCTGACTCTGCAAAGGTTGTAGCATTGCTGAAACTAAAACCCAAAGGCAACGATGTGCTTTTCTATGCCCGTCAGTTTAAAGGCATTCCTTACGTTGCTGCTACACTCGAAAAGCACGACCCCGAACAGCTTGTGGTTAATCTCAGCCAATTAGATTGCACCACTTTGGTAGAAACTACACTTGCGCTGACCATGACCCAAAGGCAAGGTAAAAGCAACTTTACAGACTATTGCAACAATCTGATGTACATAAGATATTGGGATGGTATGATGAATGGCTATCTGTCGCGCCTTCACTATTTTTCGTGGTGGATGCACAACAATATAGATAAAGGTATAGTTGAACTAGTTAATGACAAAAAGCACTTTACCTCTGTGATAAACGTGCAAAATCATTATATGTCGCAGCATCCCGACAAATACAAATATCTAAAACTTCACCCCGAATGGGTAGATAGCATTGCAACGCTTGAAGAGAAATATAATGGCCCAGACGGACGTTACTTGCCACAATCTAAAACACTGCTTTCAAAGGATGAACTGAGCAGCATACACGATGGTGACATTGTGGCTATTGTAACCAAAAAAGATGGCATAGACTATTCGCATTTGGGCTTTGCCGTTTGGGGGAAGGACAAAAAACTACACCTACTCAATGCATCTTCTATTCACCATAAAGTGGTAGAAGAACCTAAAACACTCTATCAGTATCTAAAAGAACATCCCTCATCAATAGGCATACGATTGTTGCGCTTAAAGTGAGCAACAATAAATTGTAATGAAACAACAAAGAGCGCTCTTCAACTATTCTGCAGGAGGTTGAAGAACGCTCTTTTGATATAAAAGACGAATGGTTTGTTAATCGTTTACGATTTGCTCTGGCATGAGATGATTGTCTGATAAGAATTGACTATAACCAAATCTATCAACAAACTCCTTCTTTGCACCATAGCAGCGTACTTTCATACTAGTGTTGCCATAATAGCGGGCTATCTTTTCGCCCCAACCACCATCAAGTTGCCCATCTTCGAGTGTGATAATGGTGTGGTGGTTAGCCTTAAGCTGGTCGAGTAGGGCAGTGTCTACTCCCGTTATGTAGCGCGGGTTGATAACTGTTGCGTCAATGCCCTTTTGCTTATATGCTTCGGCTACCTTAAGTGCCAAAGCATAATAATTGCCTAAACCTAATATGGCAACTTGACTGCCTTGATGTGTTACTTGATAACGATTTAGTTGGCTATAATCTGCCTCTGCCACCGTGTCATTAGTGCTTTCAAGAGGCACACATGGCACACGCAAAGCCACAGGATGCCCCGTATAGTTGATTGCCCAATGTAGCATGGCCTCGTATTCGGCCTTGCATGTAGGAGCTAAATAAACCAAATTGGGTATGTTGCCCATAAGGGCTATATCAAAGAAACCAAGGTGGGTTACATCGTTTAGTCCACAGAGTGTGGCTCCAAACACGAGTATTGTGGCAGGATTATTGTTGATGCAGAGATCTTGCGATAGTTGGTCGTAAGTGCGTTGAATAAATGAGCTATGCACACCAAATACAGGCTTGCCACCACGCTTTGCTATTGCACTCGACATGGCAACTGCTGTCTCTTCGGCAATACCTACGTCTACAAACTGCTTGCCAGCCTTTTGGCGCATTTCGGGTGTCCACCCCCATATACCAGGAGTGCCTGCAGTCAATGCAACAAGACCCTTGTCTTGTTGCATTGCATTGAGTAAGTATTGTGCGGTGAAAGAGCTAAAATCGGGGCCAAACTGATATTCCTTGCGCGTTTCGCCCGTTTCGATAACAAACGGGAAACCCCAATGGAAATGCTCTTTTTGCTCTTCAGCAAACTTATATCCTTTTCCCTTAAGCGTGTTGATGTGAACAACAACAGGGTGGGGGGTATCCTTTACTTTGCTAAATGCACTGATAAGAGAAGCCAAATCATTGCCTTTGTCTACATACAGATAGTCAAGTCCCATGGCACGGAATAGATTGCATGAAGCCTCGCCTTTGGTGTCACGCAAAAGCTGAAGATTTTTGTATAATCCACCATGATTTTCGGCAATTGACATTTGATTGTCATTAACAACAATAATCATGTTTGTGCCAATCTCGGCTGCCATGTCAAGGCCTTCAAGGGCTTCGCCACCACTCAAAGAGCCGTCGCCAATAACAGCAATAATATTTTCGTTTCCATGCAATAAATCTCTACCTTTAGCCAAGCCACAAGCCAAGCTAACTGAGGTTGAAGTGTGACCTATAACAAACTGGTCGTGCTCGCTTTCGCATGGTTCTGTATAGCCCGAAACCTCATCATACGCTTTAGGATTAATAAAAGCCTCTTTTCTGCCCGTAAGCATCTTGTGCGTATAGCTTTGATGACTAACATCAAACACTATACGATCGGTAGGGGAGTTAAATACATAATGTAAGGCTATGGTGGCCTCTACCATGCCCAAATTAGGACCAATATGTCCCCCATGTATAGAGAGCTTTTCAAGCAGATAATGACGAATCTCGGTAGATAAAGTTGAGAGCTCATTGAGGCTCAACTTTTTTACATCTGTTGGTGAAGATATTTTTTCAAGATACATAGTTTGTTGTTTTGATAATTCTTGTTGTGTTAGCATTTGCAAAGATATATTCTTTTATTTACCACAGAATAACCACAATTACTGATTTTATAAAATTAACTACCGAAAAAGCACATTCTTATAATGACAATACCATTTCTTTCTATTAACTTTGCATAGTAGATAAACATCAAAAAATATTTTAGCATGAATAAGCAACAACTCGTTGAAAATATCAAGAAAAAACATTCGTTCTTATGCGTAGGTCTTGACACTGACCTTAAGAAAATACCTCAACATTTGCTCAACGAAGACGATCCAATCTTTGCATTTAACAAAGCTATTATTGACGCCACTGCTCCTTATTGCGTGGCTTATAAGCCTAATTTGGCTTTTTATGAATGTTTTGGTTTAAAAGGATGGAAAGCTTTTGAGAAAACTGTTCAATACATCAAACAAAACTATCCCGACCAATTTATTATTGCCGATGCTAAACGCGGCGACATAGGCAATACTTCGGCTATGTATGCTCGTTCTTTCTTCGAAGAAATGAATATAGACTCGCTGACTGTTGCTCCTTACATGGGCGAAGATAGCGTTACACCATTTTTGCAATACGAAGACAAATGGGTAATTCTTTTAGCACTAACTAGCAATAAGGGTTCTCACGACTTTCAGCTTACTGAAGATGCACAGGGCGAGCGCTTGTTCGAAAAAGTATTGCGCACATCGCAGAAATGGGCAGATGATAAGCACATGATGTATGTTGTTGGCGCAACACAAGGAAAATTGTTTGAGGATATACGTAAAATTGTGCCTAACCACTTCTTGCTCGTACCTGGTGTTGGCGCACAAGGCGGTTCGCTTGAGGAGGTATGCAAATATGGCATGACAAAAGAATGCGGATTGCTCGTTAATTCATCACGTGGCATTATCTATGCTGATAGCACAAAAAACTTTGCTGAAGCTTCGGCACAAAAAGCAAAGGCACTTCAAGTGCAGATGCAAGCAGAATTGGCAAAAGTAGGACTCTAACGAAACGACTATAATACTATTGTTAATCAATCGTTTCTACAAAAGAACAAATAGCGAAAGCATCCATCTTGCTTGTATACAAGATATTGTTTTCGCTATCTGTTTTTTTGTAAAACATAAGTTTTTTCGTTACCTTTGTCTTTATGAAAAAGAAACTACTCTATATCGTAAATCCTATATCAGGAACACAGCGCAAGCAAGGCATTGCCGAACTTGCAGAAACATGCACAGACAAGGAGCTATTCGATGTAGAAATAGCATATACTCAATATGCTGGGCATGCTACATTGCTTGCTCAACAAGCAGCAACAAATGGCTATCAAGTGGTTGTGGCTGTTGGGGGCGATGGTACGGTTAATGAAGTGGGTAGGGCACTTGTAAAACCCTCAACCGCCTTGGGCATCATCCCATGTGGGTCGGGCAATGGGTTGGCAAGGCATCTTTGCATACCTTTGCAACCACGCAAGGCTATTAACATCATCAACCAATGTGTGATACATAAGCTTGATTATGGCACCATCAACGATCGTCCATTCTTTTGTACATGTGGTGTGGGTTTTGATGCGTTTATTAGCGAACAGTTTGCTTCATCAAATAAGCGAGGCATACTTACTTATGTTGAGAACACGCTAAAATCGGGCTTGCAGTACAAGCCACAACTCTATACCGTAAAGGATGATAAGGGCAAAGAGACCTATCGGGCCTTCTTAATAGCTTGTGCCAATGCTTCGCAATATGGCAATGATGCTTATATTGCGCCTTACGCCAGCATGAAGGATGGACTTTTAGACGTTGTGGTTATGGAGCCGTTCAATGCCATTGAAGCTCCACAAGTGGTGCTGCAATTGTTTAGCAAGCAGCTACCCAAGAATAGCCATGTCAAAACATTCAAGGCTAAACACTTGAGTATTTGCCGCGAAGGTGAAGGTGTGGCACACTATGATGGCGACCCGTTTTGGACTGGTGCTAATATTGACATAGAGTTGCACCATGGCGCTTTTAACGTTGTTGTTAATCCCAACAAAGAAGAACAATCATCGTTTATAAAGCAATTTCCAATCAAAAATCTCTTTGAGCTAATTCCTGACTTCTTTAACGAATGGAAGCGCATGCCAGAAAACTTAATCAACAAGACAGGCAGAGACATCAAACGCTTCTTTAACAACGTATAAAACCACATTGATGTATTTTGCATAGAATATATGTTATGTTTAATAGCATTTCTACAGGGACTTCCCTATTAGCAAATATACAAACAGCATCCTTATTTTTACAATAGGAAAATTTATAAGAACAACAGTAATAAAAAATGAGCAAATACATGAATAAGAATATTTTATTATCGCTAACAGCAGCGCTTTTAGCATTCGGCAGTTCGCTATCAGTTTCAGCTCAAGACGTTTATGACGTACGCAATCACCCTGAAAGCTACTTTCTTCAATCAGATCAAGTGGCCAATAGCTTGAAACTATTGCCACCACCTCCACAACCTGGTAGCGCACAATTTAACTATGACGAGGCGCAATATAAATGGGGAAAAATGCAACGCATCACCCCTCGTGGTAAACAAGCTTTTAATGATGCCAAACTGAGCGGTAACGACCTTTCAAATGCTTTTTCTGATGCTTTTGGGCTTAAAATTAGTAAAGAAAATACGCCCGAAATCTACAAACTAATTGTTAGAATGCGTGAGGATGCAGGTGATTTGGCAACACGCGATGCAAAGACTCACTATATGAGAATGCGTCCTTTTATGTTCTTCAACGAGCAGTCGCTTACTCCCAATGATGAAAAGTATTTGGCATCTAACGGTTCTTATCCATCGGGACATACTTCTATTGGTTGGGCCATCGCTCTCGTTTTAGCCGAAATTAATGTTGACAGACAGGACGAAATATTGAAACGCGGTTTTGAGTTTGGCCAAAGTCGTGTAATATGTGGTGTGCACTATCAAAGCGATGTAGATGCTGGCAGAGTGGTTGCAAGTGGCGTAGTAGCTCGTCTGCATGCTTGTCCCGAGTTTGTTACGCAGTTGGCAAAAGCAAAGAAAGAGTTTAAGCAAAAATACAAGAAATAGGATTATACCTCCTGATATTCAAACGCATTCAATGCGTTATTGTTGCTTTGCTTTGCATTCCATATAGCCATCCCTAAAAACCTTATTTCTATGTATCAGATAGTTAGTAAAGAACAATTTTCGGAGCATGTTTATCGCATTGAGGTAGAAGCTCCACTCATAGCAAAAGCTCGAAAAGCTGGTCACTTTGTGATTGTTAGAGTTGATAAAAATGGTGAAAGGATACCCCTCACAATAGCTGATGCTGACACAAGCAAAGGTACCATTACTTTGGTAGTACAAGAGGTTGGAATTACCTCTTCAAAAGTTTGCAACTTGGCTGTAGGTGATACTTTTGCTGATGTGGTTGGACCATTAGGAAAAGCTACTAATATAAAGAACTTTGGCACTGTAGTTTGTGCATGTGGCGGTGTGGGAACTGCTCCCATGCTGCCTATTGCTAAGGCTTTAAAAGATGCTGGAAATCGCTTAATCGTGGTATTAGCTGGAAGAACCAAGGAACTGATAATCCTTGAAAAAGAAATGCGGCAATTTTGCGATGAAGTTATGGTGATGACAGACGATGGTAGCTATGGTGAAAAGGGACTTGTAACTAATGGTGTTGAAGAGGTCTTAAAGCGTGAAACTGTAGATAAATGTTTTGCTATTGGCCCTGCTGTGATGATGAAGTTTGTATGCCTACTAACTAAAAAATACAACATTCCTACAGAAGTTTCGCTAAATACCATTATGGTGGATGGGACTGGTATGTGTGGGGCATGCCGCGTTACAGTGGATGGTAAAACTCAATTTGTTTGTGTAGATGGTCCTGAATTTGATGGTCATAAAGTGGATTTTGATGAAATGATAAATCGTTTGCATCCATTACCACCACTTGAGATAGACTATACAAAACATAACGTACAAGCCAAGGAAGTGGTTGATAGCCTATCAACAAACGAGCTAAAGATTTCTGCACAAAAATTGTCGGATAATAACACTGATTTACGCAATGCAACATGGCGTAAAGAACTGCGAACTGCATTGAAACCTAAGGAGAGATTGAGCATAACAAGGGTTAAAATGCCCGAATTGGACGCTAACATCCGTGCTCGTCTTTTAAAAGTTGAAGTTAATCAAGGACTAACACTTGATATGGCTATGACCGAAGCCAAGCGTTGCCTTGACTGTAATAATCCTGGATGTGTAAAGGGATGTCCTGTGGGCATAGACATACCCCGTTTTGTAAAGCACATTGAAAAAGGCGAAATTGAAAAAGCCATACAAGTTATTAAACAAACAAGTGCACTACCTGCAGTATGCGGACGTGTCTGCCCACAGGAAAAGCAATGTGAAAGTATGTGCATACATCACAAAATGCAGTCAGAGCCTGTGGCTATAGGATATTTAGAGCGTTTTGCAGCAGATTTTGAGCGTAACATGATAAAAGCTGGAAAGATATGTATCAAAAGACATGTTGTTAATGACAATGCTCCTAAAATAGCAGTGGTAGGCAGCGGACCTGGCGGGTTATCGTTTGCTGCAGAGATGCTCAATCGTGGATATAATGTTACGATTTTTGAAGCCCTACACGAAATTGGCGGTGTACTTAAGTATGGTATTCCTGAATTTAGATTGCCTAATGAAATCGTTGATTTTGAAATAGAAAATCTTAAGCATAAAGGTGCTGTTTTCATGAAAGACTGCATTATAGGTAAAACCGAATCCGTAGATGACTTAATGAAGAAAAAAGGATTTGCTGGCGTGTTTGTTGCTACTGGAGCAGGTTTACCTAACTTTATGGGAATTGAGGGTGAGAATGCTTTAGGCATTTTGTCGAGCAACGAATATTTGACGCGAGTAAACCTTATGGATGCATCGAATAAACAAACTGATACACCTATTCCTAAAGGTAAAAATGTTGTTGTAGTGGGTGGAGGCAACACTGCAATGGATTCTGTTCGCACGGCATTGCGGCTTGGTGCTGATACGGCAACCATAGTATATCGCCGTTCTGAAAATGAGATGCCTGCACGACTTGAGGAAGTGCAACATGCTAAAGCCGAAGGTGTAAACTTCTTAACACTACACAATCCTATTCGATATACTACAGATGAAGATGGACGCGTAAATGCAGTTGTTCTACAAAAAATGCAACTTGGCGAACCAGATGCAAGCGGTAGGCGTAGGCCTGAACCTATAGAGGGGGCAACCGAAACTTTAAGAGCAGACCTTGTCATCGTTAGTATTGGGGTATCGCCTAACCCAATTCTCCCCCACTCTGTTCAAGGTTTAGAACTTGGTAGGAAAGGTACAATCGTTGTGAACGAACATATGCAGTCGTCTATACCAATGCTTTTTGCTGGAGGTGATATTGTGCGTGGAGGTGCAACCGTTATCCTTGCTATGGGCGACGGAAAGAAGGCTGCAGCAGAAATGGATATGTTGATAAAAAAAACATGTTAAAAGCTACATAGCATTCATTTAATTACAACATCGAGAAATATTATATAAATGATAACAGTATATGATGCTAAAATAATAGGGCTACCTAAAATAGAAGATCCAAGAGGAAACTTGTCGTTTATAGAACAGTGGCGACAAGTTCCTTTTGAGATCCAACGAACTTATTGGATATACGATGTGCCAGGTGGTAAGGATAGAGGAAGCCATGCTTACAAAGAAAACGAAGAACTAATTGTGGCTCTTTCTGGTAGCTTTGATGTGGAACTTGATGATAGTAAGCAAAAAAGGGTGTTCTCTCTTAATCGCTCATACAATGGTTTGTTTGTTCCCAAGGGGTTATGGCGTACAATGAAGAATTTTTCAACCAACTCTTTGGCATTGGTCTTAGCTTCTACCATGTATAACGAAAACGATTATATAAGAGATTATCAAACATTTAAAGCGTGGAAAGCAGACGAGGAAAATAATACCCATTTACTACATTCTTGCGCCATCGAAACACATGTAAATAAAGGGCACTTTCATTTGTATGATATAGAGAATAACATTCCTAATGTATTTGATTGTTCGCTTTGCCAGTTAAGCAAAGAGCATCACCCAGAAGGTAACCTTACCTACATTTACCCCAACATCAACATTCCTTTTGATATAAACAGAGTGTTTTATACTTATGACATACCAGGAGGTGAAGATAGAGGAGCACATGCACACAAACATTGTCATCAGTTTATTATTGCAGCATCTGGCGCTTTTGATGTTGTGTTAGACGATGGAATTAATAAACGTACCATACAACTTAACCGACCTTTTTGGGGACTACATATTCCACCAGGAATATGGGCATCAGAACAAAGCTTTTCTTCGGGAAGCATCTGTTTGGTACTTGCATCTGATGTATATGAAGAGGAGGAATATATCAGAAATTACGATGATTTTAAAAGATTTTCGCATGAGCTACGCAAGTAGGTAAAGTGATAACAATAATATTATAGCTTAGCACAGAAATAGTGATAAAATTTTTAGATCTTCAAGCCATTACCATGCAACATGGTGATGAATATAAACAAGCAGTTGATAGGGTTATTAATTCGGGATGGTTTCTGCAAGGTAACGAAATTAAACAATTCGAGAAAAACTATGCAAACTATATTGGTGTAAAAGAATGTGTAACCGTTGCAAATGGCTTAGATGCGCTTCGTCTTATTATCAGAGCATATAAAGAACTCGGTTTTCTTCATGATAACGACGAAATAATCGTTCCCGCCAACACCTATATAGCCACAATATTAGCTATAACAGAGAATAACCTAATTCCCATACTTGTTGAGCCTACCTTCATTAATCTTGAACTTGACATTGAAAGAATAGAAAGTGCACTTACTCCACGTACACGTGGGGTTATGACAGTGCATCTTTATGGCAGAGTGTCATATAACGAACAGCTTAATCAAATCTGCAACAAACACAATTTGCTATTGATGGAAGATTGCGCACAAAGCCAGGGGTGTGCGTATAAGGGAATAAAAACTGGTGCATTAGGAAATGCTGCAGCACATAGTTTTTATCCTGGTAAAAATATTGGCGCTTTTGGCGATGCAGGAGCTGTTACGACTAATGATGCAGATTTAGCACGAACCATTCGCACGCTTGCCAATTATGGTAGTGAACGAAAATACGTATTTGATATGGCTGGCATCAATAGCAGGATGAGCGAAATAGATGCTGCAATATTAAATATAAAACTGAAATATTTAGATGCAGACAATGCAAAGAGGCAAGAAATTGCTTCTTATTACTATAGCCACATTAATAATCCGCTCATAGTTTTACCTCAGCGTATTGCTAACGAACAAAATGTATATCACCAATTTCCTATTTTTTGCAAAGAGCGAAATAAATTGCAGAAATATCTTGAATCTCAAGGTATCGGAACGATGATACACTACCCTATTCCACCACATAAGCAAAAATGCTATGCTAACGAAGTTTGGAATAGTCCACAGCTATATTTGCCCATTACAGAAAGAATACATGCACAAGAACTATCTATTCCTATAAATCAATCTATAACCGAAGAGCAGGCTATGCAAGTGGTAGAAGCTATCAATAAATTCAAAAACTAAGACATAACTATACAACTCATTCAAAATTTAAAACTAAAAAACTACAATCAATGCAAGGATTCTATACTGTATTACTCCTTATCTGTTCAAATATATTTATGACTATTGCATGGTATGCACATCTCAAAATGCAAACTGCAGGTATAAGCAAGAATTGGCCTCTCATTGTTGTTATCCTCTTTTCATGGGGTATTGCCTTATTTGAATATATGTGTCAAGTTCCGGCCAATCGACTAGGCTTTATCGATAATGGTGGCCCATTCACCCTTATACAATTAAAGGTTATTCAAGAGGTTATTTCGCTCATAGTGTTTACCATACTTGCTATGATATTCTTTAAAGGCGAAAGCTTCCATTGGAATCATTTTGCAGCTTTTCTCTGTCTTATAGCGGCAGTCTATTTTGTATTCAAGTAACAAATAAATCAAAGCATATGATGCAAAAAAAACTACAACCCGAATACAAGCTCCATAAAAAGTTGCAAAGACTTATGGGAGATGCTATAAAAGAGTTCTCACTTATTAAAGAGAATGACCATATTCTCATTGGCTTGTCTGGCGGCAAAGACTCATTAGCTTTACTTAATCTGTTGGGCGAACGTATGGTGCGTAGCAATAACTATTTCAAATTAGATGCTTTGCATGTGCGAATGAGCAACATAGATTACAAGAGCGACGCAAGCTATTTAGAACATGAATGTGCTAAATGGAATATTCCTTTTCATCAAGTAGAGACAGGCTTTGAACCAGACAGAACAGAAAAGCGTACACCATGCTTTTTATGTTCATGGAACAGAAGAAAGACGCTGTTTAAAGAGGCACAAAGACTTGGTTGCAACAAAATTGCTTTAGGGCATCATCAAGATGATATTCTACGCACAGCACTCATGAACCTCACATTTTGCGGAACATTCAGTACAATGCCTGTGCGTATAAGCATGCGTAAATTTGATATGACTATCATACGCCCTTTGGCACATATCCAAGAGGCTGATTTAAAAGAGTGGGCTGCATATCAACAATACCACTCAGTTGAAAAAGTTTGTCCTTATGATGGTGCCTCTAACCGTACAAATATCATACGGGTTACAGATGCATTAGAGAAATTAACACCCGAATATCGCTACAATATGTGGCATGCTCTTCTTAAAGCTGGAGCCTTGGTCGAAAATTAAACAAGCACATATCTATCACGTAAAAGATAAATAAGTTTGCAAGGAAAGAAACATGTAGTGAAATATTCTAAAACCCTGTAAAACCATTTTTATACTGAGAACATATAAAAAGACTCTTACATTTTTTCAGATGTAAGAGTCTTTTTTATAATATAAGCTTTCTATAGTGCCTTATACAATACCTTGTGCCATCATAGCTTTAGCAACCTTAAGGAAGCCTGCAACGTTAGCACCGCGTACATAGTTGATATAACCATCAGGCTGAGTGCCATACTTCACGCAGTTTTGGTGAATATCGTTCATAATCATCTTTAAGCGATTATCAACTTCTTCGCGTGTCCAACTCAAACGTTCTGAGTTTTGGCTCATTTCAAGACCAGATACAGCAACACCACCAGCGTTAGCAGCCTTACCTGGTGCATAGAGCAATCCTGCTTCTTGGAATATTTTAATAGCCTCAGGAGTTGAAGGCATATTAGCACCTTCGCTCACAGCAATTACACCATTAGCTACAAGTTTCTTAGCATCTGCCTCTTCAATTTCGTCTTGAGTTGCAGAAGGAAGAGCAATATCTGCTACTTCGCCCCATGGACGTTCATTTTCTACGTACTTAACACCATACTTTTCAGCATATTCACGAATACGTCCGCGCTTTACATTCTTCAATTCCATAACGAAAGCAAGTTTCTCTTCGTCAATGCCATCAGGATCGTAGATATATCCGTTTGAGTCAGAAAGTGTTACAGGAATTGCACCCAATTGGATTAGTTTTTCTACTGTATATTGTGCAACATTGCCAGAACCACTTACCAAAACACGCTTACCCTTCAACTCAATGTTACGAGTCTTCAACATGTTCTCAAGGAAGTAAACGTTTCCATATCCAGTTGCTTCAGGGCGAATAAGAGAACCACCGAACTGAAGACCTTTACCAGTAAGCACGCCTACAAACTGATGTGTAAGCTTTTTGTATTGACCGAACAAGTAACCAACTTCACGACCACCTACGCCAATATCGCCAGCAGGCACATCCTCGTCTGGACCAATGTGACGATATAACTCATTCATGAAAGCTTGGCAGAAACGCATAACTTCTGCATCGCTCTTTCCGTGTGGATTAAAGTCTGAACCACCTTTAGCACCACCCATAGGAAGAGTAGTAAGAGCATTCTTAAACGTTTGTTCAAAAGCTAAGAACTTCAATACAGAAGGTGTTACGCTTGAGTGGAAACGAATACCGCCTTTGTATGGGCCAATAGCGTTGTTGTGTTGGATACGATAACCCATGTTGGTCTGAACGTTACCCTTATCGTCCACCCATGTTACTCTGAAAGAGATAATTCTGTCAGGAATGCAAAGACGTTCGATAAGATTAGCCTTTTCAAACTCAGGATGGCGGTTGTATTCCTCCTCTATCGTACCGAGCACTTGGCTCACAGCCTGCATGTATTCAGGCTCATTGGGGAAACGCTTGTTCAAGCGTTCTACGATTTCTACAGCTTTCATATATTGTACTTAAAGATTTGTTTAGTCGTTTGACTTAATGTTACTTCTTTCATTTGCAAAAGTATATAAAATATTTTATTTTGCAATGTAATAGACTAAAAAAATAACAAAAAGATATATTTTACTCTAAAAGTATGCTTTTTTCTAATAAAAGCGTTCAAACAGTACAAATAAGTCAAAAGCATAATGCTTTCTCGATATGACATTTTTACTGCTTATTAGCTGTGATAAGGATAAACTTCCCTAATTGCCATCGATACAAAATGCTCTTGGTTATTTTATTTGCCATATCATTTAGTCTTGGTGGCAAAGACTCTATGCTTAAAGAATACGTTAATACATTATCACTTTTATCAAATTTTATGCTAATTGGCGTATTGCGCAATATTTCTATCAATTCATGATATCGTGATTGTTGTGCAACCTCTTTATTTGTGAAGAACTGCTCAAACTGCACTTGAGGTACATCTACTTTAGCCACATGCCAATCCTTTTTATAGATATGTAGTGTAGAAGAAGTGCCTAAAGCTGTGACCGAATGCACACAAGCATACAATGTATCATGAGCCATTGGCAACACTTTCATTTGCCAATGACTTACATCTGTAAGCTTTATTGAGATGTAATCATTTGTCTTCTTTTCCATGATAGATTGCCCTCCATAAATATTTTCTGCAACGGCAGACATATTATTATTATAGAGGTCTAGCATATCCAAACGAGAAGTATTGTCAAGTAAAGGCAATACATCATGTGGGACATGTGCAAATATAGTGTCTATCTTTTGAGCTGAGGCATTCAATGAAAGAAACATTGTGCTGACTACTGCAGTTATGCATGCCATTAACTTTTTCATATCATGACTTTTTCTGTACGTAATATGCTTATTTATGGTGTGAAGAGGCTATTTGCAACACAACAGCTCCATAAGATGGTACTTCAACGTAAGCAGGAGCATTTGCTTTAATATCAACGGTTTGTATGTTACCGCTTAACAAATCAACAGCTGAAACAAGTCCCGACTTGATGTTTAGGAATGAGAAAGCATGTTCAGGAATGCGCACTCCTACATGTACTGTGTGAGCATCGAAATTAGCTACAATCAGCAGCGTTTGTCCACAACTACTCTTGCGGATAAAAGCATAGTTACGGTCGCAATTATAGCCAGTGTCATGAGCATAGTTAGCATATTGCAAATCATAAAATGCACCATTATTTAAAGCTGGTTGTGATTTACATAAAGTCAAAACGCGCTTATAATATCTATAAAGTTCAGTTTCAGTTTGGCTAAGTTCTTTGCTTATGTTTTTTGACGTAAGTTTGCATAACGACTTTACAGACCAATAGTCAAAAATTGTGGTTCGTCCGTCACTTCCACTAAAGCCTTCAGCCTCCATTCCAGGTTCACCTATTTCTTGACCCGCATACACCATAAAAGGATTGTTACCCATCATTGCGCTCACAACAAGTGCAGGCAGAGCTTTGTGAGCATCGCCTGCAAAGTATGCAGATGCTATACGCTGTTCGTCATGATTTTCAAGAAAGTTCAACATGTGGTCGCGAATATCATCTACGCTTTGCCAACAGCCAGTGATGCATGATGCCGATCGTCCTTCAGTAATAACAGCACGTAAGGTGTCGTAAAGTCCTACCTTGTCGTACAAATAGTCAAAACCGCTTGCAATATAGCGGCGATATTCAGAAGGATTATACACCTCTGCAATAAATTGTACATGAGGATATTTCTCTTTCACTTTTTGCGTAGCATATTGCCAAAACTCGGCAGGTACCATCTCAGCCATGTCGCAACGGAAAGCATCAGCACCTTTATGCGCCCAAAACAAAAGTATATCTGTCATTTTAAGCCATGTTGAGGGAATGGGAGAAAAATGAGTCTGTCGTCCGTTTAGGTAATCTATACCATAGTTGAGTTTAACCGTTTCGTACCAATCGTTTCTGCTTGGCCATGCACTAAAACAATCATTTCCTGTAGCTTTGGCAGGGTATTCTCTATAAGGTTGCAAAGCTATATGTTCCACATCAAAGTCGGTGTGCAACGTTTGTCCTTCAAGGTAATAAAAGTTATTTTGTGGCGAGAAAGATTTGCTTGTGTCATCATCTTCGCCAAGGTCAGTAATTCCTTGTGGATGCGCATCACTATGATACTGACGTGCAACATGATTAGGCACAAAGTCAATAATCAGTTTAAGTCCTACTTGGTGAGTGCGTTTGAGCAAGGCATCAAACTCTTTCATGCGTTCGTTCACATTTACTGCCAAGTCAGGGTCTATATCATAATAGTCTTTGATTGCATAAGGTGAGCCAGCTTTACCTTTTACCACTGCCGGATGGTCAGCCTTAATGCCAAAGACTGAATAGTTGGTTTGTGTTGCATGCTCTATAAGTCCTGTAAACCAAACGTGTGTAAAACCATAAGTAGCAATACGCTTTAGCTGGTAAGCAGTTATATCATTCAATTTGGCGCAGCCATTTTGTTTAATATCTCCGTTTGCCACATTTGATTTATTATGGTTCCCATATAGTCTGGTAAATATTTGATATATAATAGGTTTCATGGTGTTTTAAGAGTTTGTTTAATATTACAATTATGCAAAAGGTGCACGAAATGCATTGCTTAAATCGTCGTTTTATACAATGTATTTCCTGCACCTTTATGGAGGCCGTTACAGCCTTTATTATTTAATGGTTATATAGGGGTTTATTAGTCGTTAATGCCATGTGCCTTAACATCAGCATTACCCTTACATATCTTAGCAATCATGCCTTGCAATGTTTTGCCAGGGCCGCATTCAGTAAAGTCTGTAGCACCATCAGCTACCATGTTGGTAACCTCTTTTGTCCACAAAACAGATGCTGTAAGTTGCGCAATAAGGTTAGCCTTAATTTCCTCTGGGTCGGTGTGGGGAAGTCCATCTACGTTTTGGTAAACAGGGCAAATAGGCTTATGGAACTCAGTAGTTGCAATAGCAGCTTCAAGTTCTTCCTTAGCTGGTTGCATAAGAGGAGAGTGGAAAGCTCCACCTACGGGCAAAATCAAAGCACGCTTAGCACCTGCTTCTTTTAAGCGTTGGCAAGCAATTTCAATAGCTTCAACATCGCCAGAGATTACGAGTTGGCCAGGGCAATTATAGTTAGCAGGAACAACAACCTTGCCAGTTTCCTTAGCAACTTCTGCACATACCGCTTCAACCTTATCGTCGCTCAATGCAATGATCGCAGCCATTGTTCCTGGTTGGCTTTCACATGCCTTCTGCATAGCCTTAGCACGAGCAGCAACAAGCTTTAATCCATCTTCAAAGCTCAAGCAACGTGCTGCAGTCAAAGCTGAAAGTTCGCCTAAAGAGTGACCAGCAACCATGCTTGGTTGAAAATCGCTACCTAAACAGAGTGCACTAACAACACTATGAAGAAACATTGCAGGCTGAGTTACCTTTGTTTGCTTAAGTTCTTCGTCTGTTCCGTCAAACATAATATCTGTGATACGAAATCCTAAAATCTCGTTAGCCTTTTCAAAAAATTGCTTTGCGATAGGGTGTTTTTCGTATAGGTCCTTACCCATACCAACGAACTGTGCTCCTTGACCAGGAAATACAAATGCTTTCATTATATCAATTATAGAATTATTATTTTTTACAAAACGATTGCTGCACTGCAGCGCTATTTTCAATGCAAATTTACAATAAAATATTGAATATATGCTCTCACCTTTTATTTATCTCATGCTGTTTAGCATATATTGGTTATAAAATCGTATTTTTGCATAAGATAGGCTACACCTCAGCAATTAAAAACAAGTTTTTATTGCATTCGGTTTGCACTATCTTTGCAAGAAAATACAAAATATCTTCAACAATTATGATTCAATCAATGACTGGATACGGCAAGATGGACGCCGTTTATGAAGGGAAAAAAATTCATGTTGAGGTAAAATCGCTTAACAGCAAAAGTCTCGATCTCAGTACACGAATAGCCCCACTCTATCGCGAAAAAGAAATGGAAATACGCCAACTTATCGCAAAAACATTGGAGCGTGGAAAGGTGGATTTCTCTATATGGATCGAAAAAGATGAAACCTCTGCAGCAGGAACTATTCAGCCAGCTGTAGTGGCAAGCTATGTTTCGCAAATCAAGCATATCTGCAAGGAGCAGCATATAGCTGAGCCTCAAAATATTTGGGAACTTGTACTTAAACTTCCCGAAACTACGCAGACGAATGTGGCTGAAGAACTGACAGACGACGAATGGGACATCGTGTTGGCTACTATCAAAGAGGCATTGGCACATCTCGTTGAATTTCGTAAGCAAGAAGGCGAAGCACTTCGCAAGAAGTTTACCGAAAAAGTAGATAATATAGAAAAGTTCTTAGGCGAAATAGAACCTTTTGAAAAGAGCCGAGTTGAGAAAATTCGTCAGCGCTTGTTAGACCGTTTGTCCGAACTTAAGGGCGTAGATTACGATAAGAACAGACTTGAGCAAGAGCTTATTTACTATATTGAAAAGCTTGATATAAGCGAGGAAAAACAACGTCTTACCAACCATCTTCGCTATTTCCGTGAAACGATGGAGAATGGCCATGGACAAGGAAAAAAACTTGGCTTTATCGCCCAAGAGATGGGCAGAGAAATCAATACCACAGGGTCTAAGAGCAACCAAGCCGAAATGCAAAACATCGTGGTGAAGATGAAAGACGAACTTGAACAAATCAAAGAGCAAGTGCTCAATGTGATGTAGCTTGTTCGCCCAATTACCTATTTAAAATTCTCTTTTTTTAACCATAAGTAAATGTTCAATCTTGTTGCGTCACAATAAGGTTGAACATTTACATTCATAAAATTCTATTTCTCCCATGTCACAAACCAAAGGCTCTGTCATTATTTTCTCTGCTCCATCAG
This sequence comes from Prevotellaceae bacterium UBA5903, assembly GCA_002431845.1. Lineage (GTDB taxonomy): Bacteria > Bacteroidota > Bacteroidia > Bacteroidales > Bacteroidaceae > Alloprevotella. Next base: position 26,507 of record DJEH01000009.1, read on the forward strand.
GAAGTGGCAAAAGCACTATTATCAACTATTTAATGAAGCAAAACCTCAACCTTCATTTTTCTATTTCAGCAACAAGTCGGCCTCCCCGTGGAACTGAAAAGAATGGTGTTGAATACTTTTTCCTTACTCCCGATGAGTTCCGTTCTCACATTGAAAAGGGCGACTTTCTTGAATACGAAGAAGTTTATAAAGACCGTTTTTATGGCACACTCAAAGCTCAAGTAGATGCGCAATTAGCCAAAGGCGAAAACGTTGTATGTGACGTTGATGTGCTTGGTGGACAAAACATAAAGAAGCATTATGGCAATAATGCCTTAAGCGTGTTTATTCAGCCACCTTCTATTGAAGTGCTGCGCCAGCGTCTTGAAGGCAGAGCTACAGATAGTGCAGAAGTTATAAACGACCGCATAGCTCGTGCCGAATTTGAACTCTCATATGCAAATAAGTTCGACACCATCGTTATAAACGACAACTTGCAAGAAGCTGAAGAACAAGCTCTTAGTGTAATAAAGAATTTTCTTGGTAAATAAGAACAACGTATGTTCAACAAGATTATTGCCATATTTGGCGGATCGTTCAACCCTATTCATGTAGGACATATAGCATTGGCCAAGAGCGTCCTACAAGCGCGTCTTGCAGATGAAGTATGGTTGATGGTATCTCCACAAAATCCACTAAAAGAGCAGAATTACCTGCAACCAGAGCAAATTCGCTTACACTTAGCTCACGAAGCATTAGCTACTGAACCACACATACATGTAAGCGATTTTGAGTTTCACTTGCCACGTCCTTCTTACACTTGGAAAACGCTAAAGGCTCTCCAACAGGCATATCCTACATACGAATTTAAATTGTTGATAGGAGCTGATAATTGGTTAATTTTCAACAAGTGGGCCAACTATATAGATATCTTAGATAGCCATAAAATATTGGTATATCCACGCCCCGACAGCCCTATAAGCAAGAGCCAACTTCCACAGAATGTCACGTTGATAAAGTCGCCATTATGCCCTTTTAGTTCTACAGACATACGGCAAAGAGTTAGAAATAAGGAGAGTATTGAAGGGATGGTGCCGAGCTGTATAGAGCAAAAGGTTATAGACATATATAACACTATTTAAGCCATCCGGCTTTGGGGTACAAAAGCCCAACAAACATAAAAAAACGGAAGAGAATTATGTTGGTTTCTCTTCCGCTTTTTTATCCCTTAAAGAATAAAGCCCTAAATATAATATAGAAATAAGTGAGCCATAAAGCGACAATAAAGCAATGGATGCTGCTAATAGAATACCCAGATTGTGATGGCACAACATTTACTTTTGCAATACCATTTTCGCATAATTGATTTTGTTGTAGCATTTTTACATTGTATTTATACACTATCAATCTATACATCGACCATCCTACCAATCCGCCCCACAAGCATCCAACTAATAAATCGCCAAAATAATGCACTCCTAAATAAATACGCGACCAACAATTAAATAAGCTCCATGAGTAAACCCAAATTGAAAATTGCCTGTTTCTCACCAAGAAAGCAAGAAATGTGGCAACAGCCATAGTGTTGGCTGCATGGCTTGAAAAGAAGCCATAACTTCCTCCACGATAGCCTCTCACAACATCCACCATGTACATAATGATGGGGTCGTTTGTAGGTCGCCAACGGGCTACTAAGGGCTTAAACACACTCGATGCCACTTGGTCTGCCAACAATATGCACAACGCTATACCTGCTACAACTCTAAATACTCCACTCAAATCATTATTCTTTATCACTATGTACAATAACACCAATATCAGTGGTAACCAAGTACTTGTCTGCGTTACATACCACGCCAATCCATCAATATAGAGTGACTGACTGCCGTTAAAAAATAATGTTATATATCTATCTAAAAGCAGTATGTTCATAAAAGCAATGTTTATGTAGATGTATAAGTTTTAATGATTTGCGAGCACTTTTGGCCTATGCTTACACTTTAATAGTTGCTGCATTTTTTACCCATACTTTATTTCCATCGGGCATCTCTACATAAAGCCAACCACCTTGTTGCTCGTCCTCAACATCAAGCAAGACGCCTTCATGTAGCTCCTTTACTACTTTAGCCCCTTGTGTAGGACTATCGTAGGCATTGCACATTGATGTAACAACAACTTGTTTTTGGGCATACATATAATTGTTCTCTGCATAAGCAAATGCAAAACTCAATAGAGAAAAAACTAACAAGAGGCAAGATATAGCCATGCCTATTTTCTTTATCATAGCACGCTTTAGCCACTTGCACAATATCCATATACAAGTAGCAATAACCAATAAGTACAAAGCACAATAGCCCCATGCTGTCGCACTCATGCATTCTATGAACATACGCATCCACGTTACGAAAAACATCTCAGATGGAGGGGTAAACTGGTCTTGTAGCTTAGTCTGAGTGAGTTGCAGATTAAAAGCTGCATCCTTATCCGAAGGGTCAATTCGTAAAGCCCTTTGGTAGTTGAGCACCGCAAGAGCATAGTTATTTGTGCGATAATAGCAATTGGCTAAGTTATAGTAGACATTCGCTTTTGCTCGGATATTTCCTTGCATTACTGCAGTGTCTGTCAATAGCTTTTCGTAAGTTGCAATTGCTCCCACATAGTCTTTTTGCATGTATTGCTTTTGTGCTTTGTCTGCACTTTGGGCAGACACGTTTAAGCAACAATGTAGCAATACGAAGAGTATGCATATAATTCTTTTCATAATTTTTAATTCATTAAGCAGGTGCTTCATTATCTATTGTTTTAACCCACGTTCAATGCTTGTTAGTACCTCTGCAGCCTTTTTATAAACATCTTCTTTATTTTCGTTTGCGTTGGGCGCAAATTGCGCATATTGGCAGGTGTTTAGCAATTCTGCATAGTTGTTTACAACTTGCTCTTCTATGCCTTTTTCTGCCAACAAATCCTTTAGTTTGTCAATGGTTATATCCGATGTTTCAAGATTAAACGTATCAGCCACATAGCCTGTAAGCGCTTGCGAAATCGCAGCATAAAAGTTGTCGGCAGATGGGTTATGCATAATGTCATTTGCCTTTTTCAAGCATTTCAAAGATCGTTTAGTAGCTGATTTTTTCTTCATTCCAACTGCATCTTTATGGCTATTAATCCACACGTCAGATGCATTAATTGCCCCAATAGATAAGACAATCACAATCAGCACGAGGATGATATAAGGAACTGAGCCCCATGACCAATATGTAGCATTGTCTATGTTATGCAAATTGCGAATATCACTATTTAGCAATGCCAGTTTTTTGTCGATATCGCTCCCTGAGTTGCTACCTTTTGCCACATGCAACTTAATAGGCTCTGTTTTGATAGTTTTATATGCACCAGTTTCTGTGTCAAAGAACACAAATTCAGTAGCAGGAATTGTATAGTCGCCTACATTGCGAGGTACGAATGTATAGTCAAAAACAAGTTGTCCGTTCAGCCCCTGGCTGTTTATCTTCGTGTTATCAGTGGTCTTAGCATCGTAAGATGTAAAGTCCTTCGGAAAGTTTACTATCGGTGCAGTTATCAACTTTAAGTTTCCTAATCCAGTAAGCGTTATGCGATAATTGCTCACATCGTTAGTCTTAGCAGAAGGTGTAGTAACGGCTGCTTTAATAGCAAACTTGCCCACAGCACCAGAGAAGTTTGCTGGGCGTGGTTCGGGCAGAGGGTCCACTTGAATGTTTAATACAGGCACCGTTCTGCGCACCTGCACACCAATTGTGCCACCGCCATTAAAGAAGGCATCAGCCAAGTCCATGGTGTTGTCTTGTTGTACAACAGCACAGTCAAAAGTGATGCTTGGAATAGTTATACGTCCACTCTTTTGTGGGAATATCACATATTGCAATATCGTACCCGTGCGATATGTTGTTCCGCCGCGACGCTCTATCGTTGTTTGTATTTGGTTTCCAGGGATAGGAATTTCTTGCGAAATGAGTCCCTTAAAGTCTGGTTTTTGCGTTAAGCTTGTGTTAGAAAGTGCAACCCCAACACGGGCATGAATACGATAAGTAAGTAAGATAGCTTCTTGTTCCTTCACCCTTGTGCGGCTTGGTGTAACATCAATAAACAAGTCGCGTGCCGTCACAGGGCTACCCGCTTGCTGCACTTGAATTTTACCTTGTGCAGCCATTTGCGAAGCCGTTCCATGACTATTGTTCGTTTGGTTTCCTGCAGCAGCATTTAGCGATATAGGGCGTGAATGAATAACCCTACCTCCTACCCTTACGCTTGCCGCGCCTATGCTAATGCGCCCACTTTTTCGGGCTGAAAGTATATAGGTGTAAGTGGTTGATTGCGAATGAGAACTATGCCCATTGACATAGGTAAAACTGCTACTTGTGCTCTCTGAAGGGCCACTCAACACCTCAAAGTCTTTAAGAGATGGCGGTGTAAAGTTTGAAGCCCCTGCAGCATTTACCGAAAAGGACAAACGATAATAGCCACCCACATCCTCAACACTTGCGCTAAACGATTGTGCAAAGGCATGACACGATGCAATAGCGGTTATCAAGGTAACTGCAATCAATGCTTTTAAAGATTTTATAAAACTATGCATATGGCTTTCATGCCATGATAAATGTTGAATATATAACATTATTGTATCTATCATTCAGTACTAATTGGGAGAAAACAATTAATTTTGAGCACCTACTTATCACCAGTTTTTATCGAGCGAACGCTTGGCAGGCTGACGTTGTTTCAGTTTTTGCAAAGCACGTAGTTCGGCTTGTTTAGCCAAATTTATGTACTGCTCTGTTTGCTGTTTATTCTCTTGTTGTTTCTCTTGTTGTTTCTCTTGCTGCTGCTTATTTTGCTGCTGCTCTTGCTTGTTGTTTTGTTGTTTTTGCTTTTGTTGCTGGTTCTTATTTTGTTTTTGGCTTTGGCTATTCTGCTTGCTTTGTTGTGGAGGCATATTCTTCAATTGCTTTTGACAAAGTGCAAGGTTATAACGTGTACGATTGTCCAAAGGGTTACACCTCAACGATTGCTTGTATTGCTCTATAGCAGTTCGTAGCAACTGTTGTTGTTGGTCTCTGCTCTTAAGTGCTGCGGTTTGGCTGATATATCCACGATTGTGCCATGCCATCGAACGTATTATTTTGCTTGCATCGGCTTGAGCCACATGATTGTATAAGCTATCTGCCGCTTTGATGTTGCCTTTTGACAAATAAACATTGGCCAAATTGAATAATGCGCGACTATTGTTGGGAGATGCTTTCAGCACATTCAAATAGTAGCGTTCAGCTACGTCCATGTGCTCGGTTCTAAAGTTTTTATTACCTATGTGTGTATATCGATAAATTTTGTTTTGTGCAGTAGCAGGCAATGCAAAAAGCAAAGCGCAACATCCTAATGTCGCAACATACACAAAATGTAGCAAATAAGTAAAATGTTTCATTTCCCAAAGAATTTAAAACGTTGCAAAAAGGTATTCTTTGTCTCGTTCAAACATGTTTCGAGTATCAACAAAACAAGCAAGATGATTGCAACAGCTTGAAATTGTTCGTTGCGAGCCACATACGAAGTAGCAGATGTAGCTTTCTTAAGATGTTGCAACTGGTTTTGCAGTTCATCTTTTGCAGCATTCGATTGGTCAAGATGAAGATACATTCCATGGCCAGCTTGTGCCACCTCCTTACACATTTGTTCGTTGAGTGCTGTGTGTACCACCTGTCCGTTAAAGTCCTTAAGTGGTCCGTTAGCAGTAGGTATCTCTCCACCTTGCGTTGTACCGACTCCCATCACAAACACGTTGATGCCTGCTTTATAGGCTGCTTTAGCTGCATCTTCAGCACCAGGCTCGTGGTCTTCGCCGTCGGTTATTAATAAGATAGCTTTGCCTACCTCTTTGTTATTCGTAAAACTTTTGCATCCCAAGTTGATAGCCTCGGCCAAGTTAGTGCCTTGCAATGTCACCATGTCGGTAGACATGGCATCAATAAAAGTTTTGGCCGACGCATAGTCTGAGGTTATGGGCAATTGCGGGTAAGCTTCACCTGCAAAGACCCCCAAAGCCACTTTATCGTTTTTCATGTTGCTTACCATATCGGTTACAAGCAACTTAGCTCTGTCAAGTCGCGAGGGCGTAATGTCTGTTGCCAACATTGAGTTCGACACGTCAACCATTACCACTACTTCAATGCCATGCGTTGTGTCGGTTTGGCTTTTCATGCCATATTGTGGACGGGCCAACATAGCTATTGCAGCGGCAAGAGCCAACATGAGCAACGAAAATTTAACGTGCTTTCGTATTGCAGAATGTTGGGGCATTAATGCCAAAATCATCCTCTTCTCACCTAAGGCCTTAAGTTGTTTGTTCGATTTCAGACATTCGTAAACATACAACGCAATGAAAAGCGGTATGAGCAAGAGCAAATATAAATAATGAGGATTTGCAAACATACTAATTTGATAATTAAGGCAATGAGTGGATGTTATAGCTTCTTGAAGATGGTATTTCTAAGCAATATCTCAAGTAGAAGCAAAATGAGCGCGGCAATAGCAAAAGGCTGATAAGCCTCGTAGTGCATGCTGTGGTTGTTTACTTTCAGCTTAGATTTCTCGAGTTTGTCAATATCGTCATACACCTGTTTGAGCGATGAGCGCGATGTGGCATGGTAGAATATGCCGCCTGTTTCGCGTGCTATCTGCTTGAGTGTGGTAGGATCGACGGTATCGTCTACTTGTTGCGAATACACCTCTCCGTTAGGCAATTGCGCCACAGGAACGTTTACTTTACCATCCGTCCCGAGCAATATGGTGTAAATGCGGATGTTCTTCTGCTTAGCCATATCAGTGGCCATGAGTGGCGATATTTCGCCAGTATTGTTGGCACCATCTGTAAGCAAAATAATAACCTTACTCTTAGTGTTGCTATCGTCAAGATGCGATACGGCACATGCCAAGCCCATGCCAATAGCCGTTCCTGGCTGTATGATACCATCGTTTTGCAGAGAGCAATTTGCCCCCTTAAACGAGCGAATAAGCATACCGTGGTCGGTGGTAAGCGGGCACTGAGTGTAGGCTTCACCGCCAAATAAGGTTAAACCTATATTGTCGTTAGGACGATTGCTAACAAAGTCTAAAGCCACATCTTTAGCAGCCGATATTCGGTTGGGCTGAATGTCGGGGGTTGCCATAGAGGTGGATATATCCAATGCCATCATGATGTCAATGCCTTCGGTCTCACCTGTTTGCCATGAAGAGTTGGTTTGCGGGCGTGCCAATATTATAACAATTAGTACGTATACCAATACACGAAGGAAAAACGGAAGATGAATCAGTCTGGTTTTCCATGTATGTGGTGCATTTTTAAATGGCAAAGCCGATGCCCATTCTATATGCGACTCATGTTTTGAACGAAACAAAAAGTACCATATAAAATAAGGTATAAGCAATAACAATAATAAAAAATATAATGGTGACGCAAATGTCATAAGTTGTTTTGTTTTTTGCTTTATATAGGTAGATGCTTAACTTTTATTCAGAATAAGATGTTGTGTTTCAACATGAAAGTTCAGAATAGTTTAAGCAAAAGTTTCATACATAACTAACAGATTGTAAGCTATAGAAACAAGCAAGCCCACAAATGCTACCCACATACCCACACGCATGATGTTGCGCCACATAATTTGTTGTTTGTTAGACAATGACACATATTCAACACGTGTTTTAGGAGGTTCTTTAGGCACGAGCTTAGTGGTTTGCACATAATCCATTGCCTGCACAAGATTGCGGTCTTGCTCCGTGAGCGAGGTACTATGCTTGGCAAATTTCACCAAGTCGGCAGTGGTTAGTACTTGTTTCAGTTCATTAATAGCCTCTTCGTTATTGGTTTGATTAAGCCTTTCAATGATTTCAGAAGTTGTCATCTCATTGGCATTAAACCCAAAGCGTTTTTCAATGTAGCTACGCAATGTTTGGGTCAAATTCATGTAGTATGATTTGACATCATCAACAGGCTTACTCTTGATTTTTTCAATCTGTTTAATGGCAGTAACATGGGCTGGCGTTGGCGGACGTATAACCACTCTACGCGTGATGAGTTTAGGGTCGCTCAATCTTACGGCCAATGCTATAACCATGCCAAGCAGAACCACCGATAGCAGGCAGAGCAACGTGTCTTGCCATGTCCACTCAAATGGTTGTTCTATCACGTCGTGTGGACCATTATAATGGTCTACGTGCGTCATATCCACAGGTACGGTGTTTACTTTTAGCCCGATGTTACCCCTTGAAGTATAGTTTTTTCCGTCTACTTTCACTTGAAAAGGAGGAATGCTATAAAGAGCCGAATCGAATGAAGTGATGGTATATCTACGTACCAGTTCCCAGCGCTTACCATCGTTTAACTTAATGGTATCGATAGGGCTACATTGTTCAACCTCAATACCATTGATTAATTGTTGCTGCGGTTGATAATAGGGAAACGTGACTTGCTGGTTTGCGTTTACACTACATTTAAGTTTAACCTCTACTTGCTCACCTATCAAGATGCTCGCAGTGTCGATGTGTGCCTCGACAATTACTTGTGACCTCAGCGCATAAGGCACTGAAAATAAAGCAATTAGGAGCATATATGTGAATAAATTATATAACCTTGTCATAATCGCATGTTAAAAGTGAGAAGTATGTCTTTATCGTTGTGCAAATAACTGCATAAGCGGCTTTACATAGTCGGTGTCGGTAGCAATAGAAGCATAGTCTATATTGCTTTTTCTAAACAACTCTGTAAGTCGTTTGCTCTGTTTGTTCCACCACAGTTGTTGATGTTTGCGCACTTCAGCGCTACTGGTATCTATGTACTGTTCGTGTCCAGTTTCGGCATCAGCTATTTTGAGCAACCCAACATTGGGTAGTGAGGCCATGTTGTGATCATACAATTGTAATGCCACCATGTCGTGCTTGCGAGCAGCTACAAGAAGCTGCTTTGAATAATCAGCAGAAGTAAGAAAATCGCTCAATAAAAAGGCTATAGAGCGCTTTGATATAATTTTTACCAAATACTCAAGTGGCACAGCTAAATCGGTGCGTTTGCCTTGGGGCGTAAAGTTGAGCAACTCTCGTATAATATACAATATATGCTTGCGCCCTTTTTGCGGAGGAATAAACTTTTCTATTCTGTCAGTAAAGAATATCACTCCAATTTTATCATTATTCTGCATGGCAGAAAATGCCAATGTTGCAGCAATCTCTGTGGCCAAATCGCGTTGCGAGCGCAGTCGCGTACCAAAACGTTGGCTGGCAGAAAGGTCGATGAGCAACATCATGGTAAGCTCGCGCTCCTCTTCGAACACCTTGACATAGGGATGGTTCATGCGTGCCGTTACGTTCCAATCAATGTCGCGAATATCGTCGCCTGGCTGATATTCGCGCACCTCGGCAAACGACATACCGCGCCCTTTAAAGGCAGAATGATACTCGCCCGCAAAGATATTGTTGGTGAGTGCACGCGTCTTTATTTCAATGCGTCGCACTCGTTTCAAGAGTTCAGAGGTTTCCATGATTAGGGCACTTCCACTTTGTTGAGTATTTCTTTAATGATGTCGTCAGCCGTAAGGTTTGAAGCCTCTGCTTCGTAGGATAGCCCTATGCGGTGGCGCAACACGTCGGCTGCCACCTCTCTTACATCCTCTGGCACAACATAGCCGCGGCGTTTGATAAACGCACAAGCACGTGCAGCCAATGCTAAGTTGATACTTGCACGAGGTGAGCCACCACATGATATATAGTCCTTGAGCGAGGCAAGTTTATATTTTTCAGGATAGCGGGTGGCAAATACGATGTCGGCAATATATTGTTCAATGCGTTCGTCTACATAAACTTGCTTTACCAACTCACGTGCCTTAATGATTTTTTCAGTGTCAATAACAGGCATTGGCTTTGTAAAACTGCCGTTTATGTGTGCACGCATAATTTTCTTTTCCTCCTCGATAGTAGGATAATCAATAATAACCTTAAGCATAAAACGGTCTACCTGGGCTTCGGGCAATTCGTATGTACCCTCTTGCTCTATAGGGTTTTGTGTGGCCAATACCAAGAATGGGTTAGGAAGCGCAAAGGTGTTATCGCCTATCGTTACTTGATGCTCTTGCATGGCTTCAAGCAATGCGCTCTGCACCTTTGCTGGAGCACGATTAATCTCGTCAGCAAGTACAAAGTTAGCAAAGATAGGTCCCTTCTTCACCTTAAAACTTTCGTCCTTTTGGCTATATATGAGTGTACCAATCACATCGGCAGGTAGCAAGTCTGGTGTAAATTGCAAACGACCAAACTGTGCATTTACGAGCGATGCCAATGTTTTAATGGCTAATGTTTTTGCCAATCCAGGCACACCTTCGAGCAAGATGTGTCCATCAGATAGCAAACCTATCAGAAGGGAGTTAATAAGATGTTTTTGCCCCACAATGGTGCGGTGCATGCCTTCTACGAGGTCTGTTATAAAGCCTGTTTCTGCTTCTATCTGTGCATTCAACAGACGAATATCTACTGTTTCAGACATATAATTATATGCTTATATTGTTTGTTTTTCTGTTTTCAAAATGCAAAAATAATTGTTTTGTTACTATTATAACAATTACTTTCTTTAAAATTCACTAAAAGCCCATATAATATGGAGACATAAACCATAAACATAGGTATGTTAGCTACAAAAAAGCTATGGATGTAGCATAACAATAAGTGCATCATTGTTAGCTCATATTCCGTACGTAAGTTGTGCGATAACGCGTTTATAGTTTGCTCATTACGGTCGTAATGAACACTCATCTCGGTCGTAATGAACATTCGTTTCGGTCGTAATGAGCATTCATTTCGGTCGTAATGAGCAAACTATAGGTGTGTTCTTTCACAACTTTATAGCGTATGCTGCACCAAAAACAAATGAATTATAGGCCAATATCCTTTAGGATGGTTCTATATTTTCTGTCGGAATGTATTGTGCAGTACCGGGAGTGTAATTTTGCAAGTAGTCCAGAGAACATAGCGAGCTATGCAACCCGACACTGCTTGCCAAAGGACACGCCGAGAGAGCGGGCAAATCATTCGGTAGAATTGATGAAATTCTAAAAAAAGAATCTATAGAACCTTCCTTTACAGTCTTTGGCCAACCTACATTTTAAGGTACAAAAAAAAACAGCATGCGATATGTTATGCACAAATGCTGACACATATTACATGCTGTGTTATTCAAAATAAAGGCTTCTACATTAGCTACGCCCACTACCTTTTACTAACAGGCACATATTCGCGCAAATCTGCCACACAGCGATATGCTGGACGGATAATGCGGCGGCCTGCAAAACCAAGTTCCTCGTTGCGGTGAGCACACCAGCCCACAATACGCGCCATGGCAAAAAGCGGTGTGTAGATTTCGATGGGCAGACCTATGAGGTCGTACACAAAGCCTGAGTAGAAATCGACGTTGGCACATAGTTTTTTGTCAGTGCCCTTTATGTCGTAAACTGCTTCTACTGCCAGTTTCTCTATGCGCTCCATAAACTCAAATTCTTCCATGCGGCCTTTTTCTTCGGCAAGCTGGCGAGCCATCTTTTTAAGCAAGACGGCACGTGGGTCGGAGAGTGTGTATACAGCATGGCCGATACCATAGATTAAGCCTGTGCAGTCGTAGGCCTCTTTCTTCACTATTTTATGGAGATAGTGGCTTATTTCAGCTTCATCATCCCAATGGCGAATGTTCTGTTTGAGATGCTCTATCATGTGGTGTACACGGATGTTTGCCCCACCATGCTTAGGCCCCTTGAGCGAACCTATACCCGCTGCAATTGAAGAGTAAGTGTCGGTGCATGTTGAAGAGGTGACACGCACGGTAAACGTTGAGTTGTTACCACCACCATGTTCTGCTTGCAGGATAAGCAAGAGGTCGAGTGTTCGTGCATCGAGTGGCGTGTAGTGATTGCCAAGAAGCATATACAAGAAGTTCTCGGCAAGCGAGAAGTTCTCTTTAGGATGGCGAATGTGTAAAGAACGCCCAAGCGTTTTATGGCGCAACATGTTGTAGGCATAAGCAATGATAGTGGGGAACTTTGAAATGAGCTCCACACTTTGTCGCATCAGATTGTCGCGCGAGATGTCGTCGGGATTGTTGTCGTAGGTATAAAGCTCTAATACGCTACGAGCCAAGATATTCATGATGTCGCTGCCTTCAAGTTCAACAATGTTGAGCATCGTTTTAGACATTAGCGGCATATTGTCTACCAACAAGCAACGAAACTGCTCAAGTTCTTCGGCATCGGGCAAACGACCTGACAAGAGGAGATATGCCACCTCTTCGTATCCAAAACGCTGCTCTTTGAGCACAGCATCAACGATATCTGAAATTTCATAACCTCTAAAATAGAGCTTTCCTTCGATAGGTTTAAGTCCCGCTTCTGTACGCTCATAGCCTACAACATTACCAATGTTGGTGAGGCCTACAAGCACGCCTGTACCATCTTCATTACGCAGTCCGCGCTTCACATCCAACTTTCTGAAGAGCTCTGCATCTATCTTAATGCAACTCTTCATACTATCGGATAATTTGTATATAAGGTATTCTTTTTTATCAGTCATAATCAGTTTTTAAATAAGCACATTATATTGAAAGCAATACATGTGAAAAGTGGCTATTGCTTAGCTCTACATAGCGAATTATACATTAGCAATGTTGGCTGAGGGCATCACCAAACTCCTTGGTTCCAAGCGGTTTGCCGTTAGTCATAAAGCGTGCCAAATCGGCCGTTGCGTAGCCTTCGCCAAAGAGAGTTTCGAGCGAGGTGGTTACGAGTTGTGCAGCTTCGGTCCAACCTAAGTGCTCAAGCATCATTACACCCGACAAAATGAGCGAACAAGGGTTTGCTTGGTTTTTGCCAGCAATGTCGGGGGCTGTTCCATGGGTAGCTTCGAACACTGCCCTACCCGCCTCGTAGTTGATATTTGCACCTGGAGATATGCCTATACCGCCCACCTGTGCCGCCAACATGTCCGAAACATAATCGCCGTTGAGGTTCATAGTGGCTATTACATCGTAAGCCTCGGGCTTTATCAAAGCATTTTGTAAAAAGGCATCGCAAATGCAATCGTCCATTCGCACCTTGTCCTTAAAGAACTCTTCGTTTACCTCGTATCCCCAGTTTTTAAATCCACCTTCTGTAAATTTCATGATGTTGCCTTTATGCACAAGTGTTACGTGATTGGTTCCGTGGTCCACGGCATATTGGCAAGCAGCTTTTACCAAGCGTTTAGAGCCTTCGATGGATACAGGTTTTACTCCAAAGGCTGACGTTTCGGGAAAACGCACCTTTTCTACCCCCATCTCGTCATGAATAAACTCGTAGAATTGACGCGCCTCGCGCGAACAAGCTTTCCACTCGATGCCAGCGTAAATATCCTCGGTATTTTCGCGAAACACAACCATGTTTACGCGTTCAGGATGCTTAACGGGCGACTCAATGCCCTTGAACCAACGAACGGGACGCAAACATACATAGAGGTCGAGCCCCTGGCGCATAGCTACATTGAGCGAGCGTATGCCGCCACCAACAGGTGTGGTAAGTGGGCCTTTTATGCCTATGTGATAGTTGGCAAAAGCTTTAAGCGTGTCGTCGGGCAAATAGGTTCCCAAGGTGTCGTAAGCATGTTGTCCAGCTTCGACTTCTTTCCACAGAATTTGGCGCTCACCTTTGTAGCTCGCTTTTACGGCAGCGTCTATCACTTGCTGCATCACAGGCATAATTTCGGCACCAATACCGTCGCCAGTGATGAAAGGAACTGTTACGGACGAAGGTACGATAAGCTTACCATCGTCGGATAATTGTATGGTTGTTTGGCTCATTTTTTTCTTATTTAATTAAAGGGTGGTTCGGTTGTAAATAGGCATTCAAAGTTTGTTAATGCAACTTTATAACGTGGTTTGTTCAGAACGCAATTGTATAAACTTTGAATGTCTAAGTAGGTGTTCAAAATTAATATCAACTAATGCAGAACATGATTATATAAATTAATTTTGAAAACCTACTTATTTATGGGCGGTTCTATAACCACCCTTATATTAGTATATTAAATTATTACGCTTTTACAGCTAAAGCAGAACCGGCTTTAAACCATTTAATCTGTAATTCATTGTAGGTGTGTGCCGCCTCTATTTGCTCCGTACTTCCATCGGCATGGTACAGCGTGATGGCAATGGAAGTGTTTGGCGACAACGAAGCACAATGTATAGTTATTTGGTCGTCGGCCAATATTTTGTCGTAATCTGCTGCATTAACAAAGGTGAGGGCTAAGATGCCTTGCTTCTTTAAATTGGTTTCGTGAATACGAGCAAAGCTCTTTACCAATACCACTTTTACGCCTAAATAGCGTGGTTCCATAGCAGCATGCTCTCTGCTTGAGCCTTCGCCATAGTTTTCTTCTGCCACAATAATACTGCCTCCACGTTTGTCACGATAGTGCGCTGCAGCTTGCCAAACCTCAACAGAATTTCCTGTGGTTTGGTCGTACACCTTGCCTGTATCGCCAGTGAAAGCATTGGTGGCTCCAAGCAGCATATTCTTAGAGATGTTTTGCAGGTGTCCGCGATAACGAAGCCAGGGGCCTGCCATCGATATGTGGTCGGTGGTGCATTTACCCTTTACTTTAATCAATAATGGGAGACGCTCAAAATCATTACCATCCCAAGCTGCAAATGGTGCTAAACGCTGCAAGCGCTCGCTTGTTGGGTTGATAACCACTTCGGCATTGGCATCGGGCGTAATTGCATAGTCGGGGCGAACTTTTTGTACGCCCTCTGCGTCGGCACAATAGCCTTTGGCGGGGAGTGCATCTCCTTGTGGTTGGAACGATGGCCAACCTGCTGAATAGGAAGGATGAACAGATAAAGAGCCAGTAAAAGCATAGCCTACAGCCGACTCGGGCGACGTGATGAATGCATTGGTATTAGGGTTGCCATCTGCACGCTTGGCAAAGTTACGATTGAAAGTTGTAACAATGCTGTTACGACGTGTTGGATCGTCGGTTATGCGTTTCCACTGCCCAATGCAAGGACCGCAAGCATTGGTCATTATTATAGCTCCAGCATCAACAAACGTTTGTAAAATGCCATCACGTTCTGCGGTAGCTCTAACAAGTTCGGAACCAGGATTGATAATAAGTTGAGCCTTAAGCTGATAGCCTGCGGCTTTCATGGCTCTAACTACGGATGCAGCACGCGCCAAATCTTGGTATGACGAATTTGTACACGAACCGATAAGGCAAACTTCTACCTTATCTGGCAATTGGTCGTGCGCCACCTTTTGCGCCATATCCTTTACTTGACAAGCTGCATCGGGGGTAAATGGACCATTTACATAAGGGGTGAGTTCGCTTAAGTTTATAGTTATCAGTTTATCAAAATACTGTTCTGGATGTGCCAATACGTCGTCGTCTGCACGCAAATCTGCTGCCACACCTTGTGCTAATTGAGCAACCTCTTCACGACCGGTACTGTTGAGATAAGCTACCATATTGTCATCAAAAGCAAACATTGATGTGGTGGCACCAACTTCAGCGCCCATATTACAAATAGTGGCCTTGCCTGTGGCAGGCAAGTTATCGGCGCCTTCGCCAAAATACTCAATAACGGCATTGGTACCACCTTTAGTGGTAAGTTTGCCCGCAAGATACAAGATTACATCTTTAGCCGATGCCCAACCAGAAAGTTTGCCAATGAGCTTTACGCCTATCAAACGTGGCACTTTAAGTTCCCATGGAGTGCCCACCATAACATCTACAGCATCAGCTCCGCCAACACCAATGGCAGCCATACCAAGTCCGCCCGCATTGGGAGTGTGAGAGTCGGTACCTACCATCATACCACCTGGGAATGCATAGTTCTCGAGCACTACTTGATGAATGATGCCAGCGCCAGGACCCCAAAATCCCATCCCATAACGTTGGGCTGCAGATTGTAAGAATGCGTAGACCTCATGATTTACATCTTTGGCATTTGGCAAGTCTATAGTAGCACCTTTATATGCTTGAATAAGATGGTCGCAATGTATGGTGCTGGGCACAGCAGTTTCTTTGCGTTGTGCATTCATAAATTGAAGAATTGCCATTTGCGCTGTGGCATCTTGCATACATACCCTATTAGGATAGAACTGTGCATAGTCTACTCCACGCTGATAACCACCCTTTACTGGCTGCTCTGCCAAATGAGCAAAGAGTACTTTTTCTGCATAAGTGAGAGGACGACCAATCGCCTTTCGCGCCTCTGATACACGATGTGAGTAATTGGCGTAGAAGTCGCGTATCATGTCAATGTTGTAAATCATAATATTATGTTCTATTACAGTTTTATAGTAAGCAATTGCACGAATTGTCATACTTTTTGGTTGTTTACAAGGGCAAAGATACAACAATATGTTTGATAAATATTGATTTTACTTACATATTTTTATATTTACATGGTATAAATATGCAAAACGAAAAAACTAAATGGCATTATTACTTTGAAATACTGAATGTTTGGCGTAATTTTGCATAACAAAACTTGCAAAACAACAAACAACACAGATAAAGCAAATGTATTACATTTCAAAAAGAATAGAAATAGCTTTTGCACACCAACTCAACCTTACATATGAGAGTAAATGCCAAAGACTGCATGGTCATAATGGCATTGTCAATATCTTTTGCTGCGCAGAAGAACTTGATGAAAATGGCATGGTAACAGACTTTACACACGTAAAGACTTTGATACAGAATAAGCTTGACCATCAATGCATAAACGACATACTCGACTTTAATCCTACTGCAGAGAATATAGCGCATTGGATTTGCAACCAAGTGCCTAATTGCTATAAGGTAACATTTCAAGAGTCTGAAGGTAACATAGCTTGTTACGTTAAACCTGGATTTGAGAACATCATATTCTAAGGACCAAAATATAGAGTTTACTTTTTCTTGAGCTTAGATACACATATATAAAGTATATGATATGATTGATAGGGCAACGATACAAAGGGTGATGGACGCTACAGACATTGTAGACGTGGTGAAAGAGTTCGTTACATTGCGTAAGGCTGGAGCGAACTATAAGGGATTATGCCCTTTTCATAACGAACGTACCCCCTCGTTTAGCGTATCGCCAGCTCGCCAAATGTGTAAATGTTTTTCGTGTGGAAAGGGCGGCAACGCCGTTCACTTCCTAATGGAACTTGAACACATGACATACCCCGAAGCCATTAAATGGCTCGGTAAAAAATATGGTATAGAGGTAAAAGAAAAAGAATATACCGACGAAGAAAAACTCGCTCAGAACGAACGCGAAAGCATGTTTGCCTTAAACGAATGGGCTGACAATTATTTCCAACAATTACTCCATAATAATGTAGATGGTGTGGCACAAGGGATGGCTTACTTTCGGGCTCGTGGGTTTAGAGATGACATTATTCATAAATTTCACCTTGGCTACTCGCTCGAACAGCGCGACGCATTTGCTAAAGCAGCACTTGCACATGGGTTTAGCAAAGAATATTTGCTAAAAACAGGCCTATGCTACGAAACTGACAAGGGATTAATTCTTGACCGCTATCACGGAAGAGTTATATTTCCCGTGCACACGGTGTCGGGGCGTATCGTAGCATTTGGTGGCAGAGTATTAAACAAAGACAAGGCGAAGAATGTTGGTAAGTATGTAAACTCTCCCGAAAGCACCATTTACAGTAAGAGTAAAGAACTCTATGGCATTTATCAAGCTAAACAAGCTATTGTAAAACAAAATCGTTGCTTTTTGGTAGAGGGATATACCGATGTCATATCCATGCACCAAAGTGGTGTAGAGAATGTTGTAGCTTCGTCTGGTACATCTCTTACAGAAGGGCAAATAAGGCTTCTGCACCGATTTACCGACAACATAACCGTGCTTTACGACGGCGACTCTGCGGGTATTAAGGCCAGCCTTAGAGGTATAGACATGTTGCTTGCTGAGGGGCTTAATATAAAAGTACTACTCCTACCTGATGGGGATGACCCTGATAGTTTTGCTAAGAAACACAATGCCGAAGATTTTCAAAAATATATTGATGAGCACCAAGTAGATTTTATAAAATTCAAAACAGACCTCTTACTTGCTGACGCTGCAGGCGACCCTATTAAGCGTGCAGAACTGATAACCAATATAGTTAAAAGCATATCGGTTATCCCAGACAATGTGGTTAGACAAATGTATATCCACGAATGTGCTGCAAACTTATCTATCAGCGAAGAACTCATTGTTAATGAAATAAATAAACAACATCGCGACAGAGCACGTAAGGAACAAAAAAATGCCAACAATCAAGAAGCTACATCGCCTGCCAACTTAGAACAAACCGAAAGCATTCAACTACTAAGTGCCGATGCTGAACTAATAGAAGAGAAAATGCTCATTTCGCTTGTAGTTCGCTATGGTGGAATGTTTATGGATATTCATGACGAAACTGCAACTGACGACACGGAAATACAGAAAATATCTGTTGCTGAATACATTTACAACGACTTGGTGAATGATGGACTAAATCTTCGCAACAAATTATACCAAAGCATCTTACTTGAGGCTGTTGCCCATGCTAAAGAAGAAGGCTGGGTTTCGTTAGACTATTTCATGGCACACCCTGACGAAAATATTAGCAAATTGGCATCGGACGTTGGACTTGACAACTTTGAACTAAGCAAATTGCAACGAGAACAATATGTTGAAGATAAAGATCGTTTAGACGAAGTCGTTCCGCGAATATTACACGACTACAAGCATTCTTTAATAAAAGAACACCTCAAACAATTGCTTACAGAATTGCGCAACCCAATG
Organism: Prevotellaceae bacterium UBA5903; assembly: GCA_002431845.1. Lineage (GTDB taxonomy): Bacteria > Bacteroidota > Bacteroidia > Bacteroidales > Bacteroidaceae > Alloprevotella. The sequence goes on from DJEH01000009.1 coordinate 45,369, forward strand.
CTTAAAGACAATCCACAAAAAGCAGAAGAGTTGATGAAGCAATACATGGAAATGAGTCAGATAGAACGTGCTTTTGCAAAGGTGTTAGGCGACAGAGTGGTACTTAAATATGGCAATAAGTAAATACTGATTAATGGCGTATCAGCACAAAATATAAGCATTCGTGCATTTTTCATATAAGAATTATAATTTTTTATATAAAAATATGTACCTTTGCCAACAAAATAATAAAAAGGTGTGTTATCTTAAATACAACGCAGCGTATTTATTTTATTACTTAAAAACATTTCCTTTTATACAACCAAGATTTATCTCATGGGAATTTTACAAGACAGATTAGCAAAGTATACCCTTCCACAACAATATAAAGCAAAGGGTGTATATCCTTATTTCCGTGCCATCGAAGGCAAACAAGGCACCGAAGTTGAAATGGGTGGTCACCACGTGCTTATGTTCGGTTCAAACGCATATACAGGTTTGACCGGCGATGAGCGTATCATACAAGCAGGCATCAAAGCTATGGAGAAGTATGGCTCAGGATGCGCAGGATCACGCTTCTTGAATGGCACACTTGACCTTCACTTACAACTTGAAAAAGAACTCGCTGAATTTGTTGGCAAAGAAGATGCTCTTTGCTACTCAACTGGTTTTACAGTAAACTCTGGCGTTATATCATGCCTTACAGGTCGCGAAGACTATATTATCTGCGATGATCGTGACCACGCATCAATCGTTGATGGTAGACGTTTGTCGTTCTCAACTTGCTTAAAATACAAGCATAACGATATGGCAGACTTGGAACGTCAATTACAGAAATGTGCTCCAGAAGCTGTTAAACTTATCGTTGTAGATGGTGTATTCTCAATGGAAGGCGATTTGGCAAACTTACCCGAAATTGTGAAACTTAAGCACAAATACAACGCAACTATCATGGTTGATGAGGCTCATGGCATTGGTGTGTTTGGGCGCCAAGGTCGTGGTGTTTGCGACTATTTTGGCTTGACCGATGAGGTAGACCTTATTATGGGTACCTTCAGCAAGTCGCTTGCTTCAATCGGTGGATTTATTGCTGCAGATGAAAGCATTATTAATTGGTTGCGCCATAACTCACGTACGTACATATTCTCTGCTTCTAACACTCCCGCTGCTACAGCATGTGCAATGGAAGCTCTGCATATCATCCAAAAAGAACCAGAACGCATAGAGGCTCTTTGGGATGTAACACGTTATGCATTAAAGCGTTTCCGTGAAGCTGGGTTTGAGATTGGCGAAACCGAATCGCCTATCATACCACTCTACGTACGCGATACTGAAAAGACATTCGTTGCAACCGCACGTGCATTCGACGCAGGTGTATTTATCAACCCTGTTATTCCTCCTGCATGTGCACCACAAGACACACTCGTACGTGTTGCACTCATGGCAACCCATACCAAGGAACAAGTAGACCGTGCTGTTGAAGCATTAGCAAAGGTATTCCGCGAACTTGACATTATTAAGTAAGTTATACATAAAAATAGCATAAGAGCTGCACAAAACCTATACGCATAGAGTTTGTGCAGCTCTTTCCTTTTTATTTTTTGCAAAGAAATATGAATGGCTTATTGTTGCATCACGTAAAAATAAGTAACTTTGCAAAAGGAAATAAGGACTTTTTGAACATTAAAATTAGCTCCTATTTTTTCAACCCTAGATTAAAACTCTAATAATTTATAATCAATTTATGGAAAAAAGCGCATTACAGATTGCACGTGCTTCATACCAGCCTAAACTTCCTGCTGGTCTTCGTGGAAATGTGAGCATTAAAGAAGGTGAACCTACTCAAAGCGTAGGCGACCAAGAGGAAATCAAAAAACTTTTCCCCAACACTTATGGTATGCCCCTCGTAGAGTTCGTTCCAACTGACGAAAAGAAAGAATATGCACCAATGAATATTGGTATAATCCTTTCTGGTGGACAAGCTCCTGGTGGTCACAACGTAATCTGCGGCCTTTATGATGAACTTAAGAAGCAAAATGCTAACAATAAGCTTTATGGTTTCTTGATGGGTCCTGGTGGCTTGGTAGATCATAAGTATATTGAACTTACTGACGAAATCATCAACGACTATCGCAACACAGGTGGCTTTGATATGATTGGTTCAGGTCGTACAAAACTTGAAGAAGAAGACCAATTTGAAAGCGGTTTGAAGATTATCCGTGAATTGGGTATCAAGGCTATCGTTATTATCGGTGGTGACGACTCTAACACAAACGCTTGCGTGCTAGCAGAATACTATGCAGCACACAACTGCGGCGTTCAAGTAATTGGTTGCCCTAAGACTATTGATGGTGACTTGAAAAACGACCAAATCGAAACTTCTTTCGGCTTCGATACTGCATGCAAAACTTATGCTGAAGTAATTGGTAACATTCAACGCGATGCTAACTCTGCACGCAAGTATTGGCACTTCATCAAATTGATGGGACGTTCAGCAAGCCACATTGCATTGGAGTGTGCTCTACAATGCCAACCTAACGTATGTATCATCAGCGAAGAGGTTGAAGAAAAGAATCAAACTCTTGATGACATCGTTACCTATATTGCAGAAATAGTTGCTAAGCGTGCTGCTAACGGCAATAACTTTGGTACAGTTCTTATCCCAGAAGGACTTATCGAGTTTATTCCTGCAATGAAGAAGCTTATTGCTGAATTGAATGACCTCCTTGCTACTCCTGAAGCTGCTAATGTTGCTGCTGCAGACCAACGTGCATGGATTCTTTCAAAGCTTAGCAAAGACAATGCTGCTATCTATGAGAGCCTTCCTGAGGGTGTTGCTAAGCAACTTACCATGGAACGCGACCCACACGGAAACGTACAAGTATCTCTTATTGAAACAGAAAAGTTGCTTTCAGAGATGGTAGGCAACAAACTTGCTGCTTGGAAGAAAGAGGGTAAGTATGTTGGCAAATTCTCTGCACAACACCATTTCTTTGGTTACGAAGGTCGTTGTGCTGCTCCTTCTAACTACGATGC
>DJEH01000053.1 GCA_002431845.1 Prevotellaceae bacterium UBA5903
GTTGGGACACTCCTGAATGGGCAACTGACGAAGACTAAGGCGTACAAGCAATATAATCAAGCTTAATTTTGAACATCTACTTATACCTATAAAGCGGAGAACATATCCATTTCATCACATGAGGACGAATGGATATGTTCTTCGCTTTATTGCAACCTTTTAGCTGCTTTATGCTAAGGGAGTTATTCTACGTTAAAACGAATAGTATCGCCATGCCCCGTGCCTACTCCATTACGCGCATAAGCCACGGCATAATAGTTGCCCTTGCCAAGTGAGTCGGTAAAGGCAGAGAAGGTGGTGAGCGTATCGGCTACAACCTTGGCACGCAAAGTGTCGTTGCCATATTCAAAACCACACTCCAAAAGATGGCTATTGGGAGAGGCTATAACAGCCCCCGTTAGTAGCACAGAGTCGGCTACTTGTTGTGCTGTTCCAGTCTGCACGGTAGGGGCAAATGGTTGTTCGCCACTACGATCTTCGCCACAAGAAGTGAGCATTGTGCTAAGGGTAAATAAGCATATCGGAATGATGATTGAGAGTGCTTTCATTTCTTTACTTGTTTAAGACGCAATATTTGATGAGTATGCTCGGTGATGCGTACACGCTCGTCGGCACGTTGGCCTACAAGCCATACAATGCCATTGTTATCTGTTAGGACAAGTGATAGGGACTTTTCGATGCGCGATAAATGATGATTGGTCATATAGTCGCTTAGCAATTGGCTTTTTCCTTTCATACCAAAAGGCTGAAAACGATCGGCGGTGGCAACACTTCGAAGGTATAAACTGCCCTTTATAGTTGATGCGTCGATAAGTGTTTCTGCCGAAGCACAACGTAAGGTTGTAACGTCTGACCGGTTGAGCAATGTGGCTTCTATGCAGCATTTTGTATGCAATGTAGTTGTGAGTGTTTGTCCAACAGTTGTTGGCATGAGCAAGGGCATTTTGCTTACCTTAGGGATTGGTGGACCAAAGATAAGCATTTTTTCGCTACGAGTGGCTATGCCCAATGAAGAACTGGCAATGCCGCCTACTTTCATTGTAAGTATGTTTTGCACTTGCGATGAAGTAAAACCTAATGGCGAGAGCAACTCATGCAAAATGGTGGCAGGCTCTGGTGCTTGTTGCAATTGGTAAATGTTGATTTGCTGATATTGCGGTGCACCTTCAATGGCAGAAAGCCCACACGAAAGCGCTATCTCGTTTACCTTAATCTTGTATAGATTGAAAGCAGAATGCAAACGCTGCGCCATGGCATTAACAGTATGCACAAACTGCGGATTGAGTTGCTGAAACTCTGGAATAATGTGCTGACGTATGCGGTTGCGCTTGTAGTGTACATCGGTATTGGTGCTATCGGTAACAAAAGTTTGATGCTTTGTATGCAAATAGCTGAGTATTTCGCTCTTTGTATAACTTAGCAATGGGCGATATATGCATAGTTCTCCACCATTATTGCCATAACGCTGCATACCTATAAGCCCATTTAGTCCAGCACCACGCGCAATGTTGAGTAACAAGGTTTCGGCATTATCTTCTTGATGATGCCCCACAGCAACGCCACTACATGCATATTGCGCTGCAACCTGCGCGAACCATTCATAGCGCAACCGGCGTGCCACCATTTCAATGCTCTCGCCACTTTGAGCTGATACTTGGCGCGTATCAAAATGCTTCACTAAGAGTTCCACTCCACGTTCACGACATAGCGTGCGTACAAACTCTTCGTCGCGATTGCTCTCTTCGCCTCGTAAATGAAAGTTGCAATGTGCGGCTACTGCCACCTCGCTACGTTCGAGCAACTTGAGCAATAGACACACAGAGTCGGCTCCGCCCGATAAGGCTACAACATATTTTGCCATTGGGGTTATGTTTTTGTACAGACTCTTTCTATTTTTTAATAAGCCACCTCTACATCAATACCTGCTTCCCTTACAAGTTGCGCAATGCGGTCGAGTTCTTGATGAGTGGCCTTGCGAAGGTCGGGGTCGGGAGTTTCGCGGTCTATGGTATAGACCATAACCTGTTGCGGACGTATACGCTTTACGGCTTCAAGCCACGGCTGTACGTAAGCATCGCCCGTGTTATCAACACTTATGCCTTCGCTAAATCCCTTCATAAACATAGACTGAACAATGACATGACCTTTGAAAGATATGAGGGAATCAATGATTTTATTAACATCGTAACTACCCGTTGGACGATCAACATGCGCTATATAGTTGGCATCTACTGTGTCGAGTTTTAAGATGTTGTTGTCTATTTTCATGAGTGCATCATGCACTTCGGGGCGCAAACTCATGGTACTATTGCTCAACACACTAACCTTGGCATTGGGAAAATATTGATTGCGCAAACGAATGGTGTCATCAATGATATCGGCAAATTCGGGGTGAGCGGTAGGTTCGCCATTGCCTGCAAAGGTGAATACGTCGGGAATGATGCCCTCTGCTTGCATCTTTTGCAATTGTTGCTCTAATGCTTGGCTTACCTCTTGACGTGTTGGACGCGGCTGTTGTGGGCGATGGTCTTTATTGAAACCACACTCGCAATATACGCAATCGAATGTGCACACTTTACCATCGGCTGGCATTAGATTGATGCCTAACGATATGCCTAACCTGCGACTATGTATGGGGCCAAATATGGGCGAAGGATAAACTATACCTTTGTGCCCTTTGTTTTCTGGATAACCGTTCATGCTCTCTTTGTATTTGATTTATCCTGCAACATTACTTGTGTTTATAATGTGTACTTGCTTTGTACAAAAGCTTTGCAACTACAAGCATGTGTGCAAAAAACAAGTGAGACTTATATTTACTTAAAAAGAGATTTCCCACCGTAATAGGAAATCTCTTTTTATAGTGGAATCTTTCAGAAAGATGCCATAGAAAAGTGTTGTGTAAAGCTTAGTCGTTTTGAGCAATAGCTGTACGCTTTTCCTTAATACGTGCTTTCTTACCAGTGAGTGCACGCAAGTAGTAAAGTTTAGCACGACGTACCTTACCAATCTTATTAACCTCGATGCTCTCGATGTTAGGTGATTCGATAGGGAAAATACGCTCTACACCTACAGTACCAGACATCTTGCGCACTGTGAAGCGCTTTTTGTCTTGGTGACCATTGATTTTGATAACAACACCGCGGTATAACTGGATACGCTCTTTGTTACCTTCGACGATTTTGTATGCCACTGTGATAGTGTCACCTGCTTTGAACTTAGGGAACTGCTTGCCAGTAGCAAAAGCTTCTTCAGCAATTTTAATTAAATCTGCCATTTCTTTGATGGGTAATTAAATGATTGTTGTCCGTCCCAACTCAGCTTAACGGGGAACTCTGCATCCCGACAGCGGCTGAGTGGAAAAGCGATGCAAAATTACATCTTTTTTAAATACAAAACAAACGTTTTATGCGTTTTGAATGTAAAAATCAAAGATTTAATAATACTTAGCGCTTAGGAGCGTACATTTTCTCGTAATATTGCTGATAATCATCGCCACTAACAGCCTCAACCCAATCGTGATGTTCAAGGTTCCAACGAATGGTCTTAACAATGCCAACCTCAAAAGTTGTTTCAGGATACCAGCCTAAATCTGCCTTTATCTTTGAGGGGTCAATGCCGTAACGTTGGTCGTGGCCAAGACGATCTTTAACAAAGGTAATAAGGTCGTCGTTGATCCAATCTATGCTTATTTCGCCTTTGTTGTTGAGCGTTTGTTTCTTTAACAAGGTGCGAAACTGTGGTTCTTTTTCCATAATGTCGTGGATTGTGCGGATAATAATCTTTACAATCTGTATGTTCTGACGCTCATTATGCCCGCCAACATTATAGATGCTACCATCTTTTGCTTGGTTGATAACCATATCGATGGCCTTGCAATGGTCCTCTACATAGAGCCAGTCGCGGATATTCTCGCCCTTGCCATAAACAGGGAGATTTTTGCCCTGAAGTATGTTGTTAATAACTAATGGTATAAGTTTCTCGGGGAACTGGTAGGGACCATAGTTGTTAGAGCAACGCGTAATGCTCACTGGCATGTGGTAAGTGTCGCGATAAGCGCATACGATATGGTCGGCCGATGTTTTAGATGCACTATAAGGGCTATGAGGATTGAGTGGGGTTTGTTCTGTAAAGAAGCCCTCTGCTCCTAAAGAACCATACACCTCGTCGGTAGATACTTGATGAAAACGTACTCCTTGACGCCATGTGGGATAGCCTTGCTCATCGCGTCCGTTTACCCAAGCCGTACGTGCAGCATCGAGCAAGTTTTGAGTGCCAAGTATATTGGTTTGCAAAAACAATTGTGGATTTTCTATACTGCGGTCAACATGGCTCTCGGCTGCAAAGTTTACAACAACATCAAAGCGATATTCTGCAAACAAACTATCAAGTAAACCACGATCGCAAATGTCGCCCTTTACAAAGTAGCAGCGCTCATTATCTATATCGTTGGCTATTGTGCCAAGGTAGCCCGCATAGGTAAGCAAATCAAGCACTACAACGCGAATGTCGTCGTATTTAGCAAGGATATACTTCAAGTAATTAGCACCAATGAAGCCTGCCGCTCCTGTCACTAGATATGTTTTCATATACTTTCTTATATAATGTTCTATCTTTATTGTTTAATATAAAATTAACGAGTTTTATTGCTCAATATTGTTCTTGATAATTACAATTCGTAATGTTTTTTCACCATGTTGGTAAGGTCTATAAACTCATTGACCGACAATTGTTCTGGCCGTCGTGTAAACAAAGGCTGCGCCAAAAACGCAGTATGGTCGGGAGGAGTAGTACCACACTTCTGATCGAGCTCGTGAAGCAATGGCTTGATAGAGCCACGCATCATCTTGCGGCGTTGATTGAACGTTGTTTTTACCACACGGCGCAAAAGAGCCTCATCGCAACCTATATTGGTTACCTCATTACGAGTCATGCGAATAACGGCACTACGTACCTTAGGAGGAGGATTAAACACTCCTGGCTCAACAGTGAATAAATAGTCTACATGATAGTATAATTGAACCAACACGCTCAATATACCATAGGCCTTACAACATGGCTTAGCTGCCAAACGCTCTGCCACCTCCTTTTGTATCATACCAGTACAACAAGGTATGAGATGCCTATATTCAAGCATCTTAAAGAATATCTGACTACTTATGTTGTAGGGATAGTTGCCAGTTAAGACAAAAGGACGTCCATCAAACACTTTATCAAGCGACATTTTAAGAAAATCATCTTCAATGATATTTTCTCTTAATTCGGGATAGTGCTCTTTAAGGTATGCCACACTTTCAAAGTCTATCTCTACGACCTTGAACTCACGGTTTTTCTTTAGTAAGAATTGTGTCATCACTCCCATACCTGGTCCCACTTCAAGAATAGGTATGTCGGCACATGCGTCTACAGTGTCTGCAATGGCTTGTGCAGTGGGCAAGTGGGTCAAGAAATGCTGACCAAGAAATTTTTTAGGGCGTACAGACTTCATCTGAGTTATTTTTTCTACTTTTGCTTTTGCTTTCATTACAAAGACTTTAGCTCTTTCAATGCAAGCATTTTGCTGCAAAGGTAAGCATTTTTATTTTAAGCAACATAGAAATATCGAAAGTTGAAACAACTAATAAAGGTCATATTGCAAATAAGTCTGCCTTTTGTGCTCGGTTTAGGCATTTTATGGTGGATGTACAGAGGCACAAATTGTCATAGTTTTATGAATGCCGTGCTTAATCAAATGAACTGGTGGTGGATGTTACTATCACTTGCCTTTGGCATATTGCCCCAAATGGCAAGAGCTTGGCGATGGAAAATGGCACTTGAACCACTGGGCGAGCATGCACGGCGCACATCATGCACCGATGCTATATTTATGTCGTATGCTGCAAGTTTGGTAGTTCCACGCATAGGCGAAATAACACGTTGTGGAACGCTTAAGAAGAGCGATGATGTATCTTTCACTAAATCATTGGGTACGGTTGTTACCGAAAGATTAGTAGACTCTATATTGATGATACTCTTTACAGGCATTGCTTTCCTATCGCAGTTACCCGTGTTCTTAGCATTTCTTAAAGAAACAGGAACAAACTTTGAAAGCATTGTACATAGATTTACAGGCACAGGCTACCTTGTTACTATTATATGTATACTTGCAGCCTTAGCAACCTTGGTTGTAATGATAAAAAAACTTTCTATCTTTCAGAAAGGTAAAGATATGCTCAACAATGTGTGGGAGGGCATTTTATCACTACGAAAGGTAAAAAACCTACCTCTCTATCTTCTGTATAGTCTGCTAATATGGGTTGGATACTTCTTACACTTCTACATAGCCTTTTTCTGCTTTGACTTTACATCAACCATCAACTTGTCTGCAGCTTTCTTAATCTTTTGCGTGGGCACATTTGCCGTATTAGTACCTACCCCAAATGGAGCTGGTCCGTGGCATTTTGCAGTAAAAACAATGTTGGTGCTCTATGGCGTGACAGAGCCTAATGCCATCATGTTTGCCTTGGCAGTGCATACTATTCAGACCGCCTTAGTAGTGGTTCTTGGCGCTTTTGGATGGGCACGCATCAATGCCCGAAAGCCTATTAAACAACATATTGATGAGCCTACAAAATAGGCTTAAACAAGTATATTCAAAACAACGCTATGTTCTACTTTTAAACTATATGTAAGCATAGCTAAAAATCATACAGATATGAGCGAAATTGCAAATTTACAGCCTCAAGCTATTTGGAAAAACTTTGATTTGCTTACACAAGTTCCACGTCCTTCAGGACACCTCGAAAAAGTTCAGAAGTTCTTGCTCGACTGGGCTAAAAGCAAAGGGATTGAGGCATTTAAAGACGAAGCTGGTAACATCATTATGCGTAAACCCGCTTCTGCAGGAATGGAAAACCGCAAGTATGTAACCTTGCAAGGCCACATGGACATGGTGCCTCAAGCTGTTAAAGGATCTACACATAACTTTGAAACCGACCCTATTGAAACTTACATCGATGGTGATTGGGTAAAGGCTAAGGGTACAACACTGGGATCGGACGATGGTATGGCTGTAGCTACTATCATGGCTGTGATGGAAGACAACACGTTGAAGCATGGTCCGATTGAAGGCTTTATCACCGCAGACGAAGAAACTACAATGTATGGTGTAAACCACATGAAAGGCGAAACGCTTGAAGGTGACATTCTACTCAATCTTGACGACGAAACAGAAGGCGAAATGATCATTGGCTCTGCTGGTGGCGTAAATATGTCTGCCTCGCTCGAATATAAGCCACAAGACACCGATGCTAACGATGCAGCAGTTAAGGTAACACTTCATAAACTCTTTGGCGGTCACTCTGGCCTTGAAATCAACGAAGGACGTTGCAATGCTAACAAGGCTATGGCACGTTTGGTACAAGATGCTATCGCTAACTTTGAGGCATGCCTTTCAGAGTGGCATGGTGGCAATATGCGCAATGCCATCCCTTCATCGGCTGAGGTTATCCTTACTTTGCCTAAAGAAAATGTGGAAGCCTTTAAAGAGGTTGTTGCTGAATGGCGTCAAACATTTAAGGATGAATACGAACCTATTGAGAAGACGCTCGAACTTGATGTTGAAGACGCTGAACTGCCCAAACATATTGTTCCTGCCGAAATTCAAGATAACCTTGTTGATGCACTTTGCGCTGTGCACAATGGCGTATTCCGCATGATACCCGAGGTGCCTAACATTGTTGAAACATCGTCTAACCTTGCTATTGTAAATATTGCTGAAGGCAAGGCCGAGTTCTTAATTCTCATCCGCTCTTCACGCGACAGCATGCGCGAATGTTGCGCCGAAACTCTTGAAAGTGCCTTTGCTATGGCAGGCATGAAAGTGGAACTTAGTGGTGAATATCCTGCTTGGCAACCTAACCCACATAGTGAGATTGTGGAACTCATGAAAGGCATTTACCGCGAATTGTTCAACGAAGATAGCCTTGTTCAAGTGGTACATGCAGGTCTTGAATGCGGTGTTATCGGTGCTCTTCGTCCTCATATGGACTTGGTAAGCTTCGGTCCTACGTTGCGTTCGCCACATACTCCTAACGAGCGCTGCTACATTCCAAGCGTTGAGAAGTATTGGACCTTTGTCAAGACTATTCTTGAACGTGTTCCTGAAAAGAAATAAAATTCTTGCATAAGAAAAGAATTGAAACAATAATCGCATCGCAAGGCCCTTGCTTTAAAGCCTTGCGATGCGATTTTTTCTCATATATAAGTTAAGGTGTTTGGCCTTTACTAAAGTCCTTTAAAAAAAGTTCTATGATGCAATTCGCCATTTAGAGAGCAAATGCATCATAGAACTTTATGTTTTGATTGTTTGTATGCAGTTAATTACATCCTATGTCCACCTCCCATAGGCATGCCCATAGGACGCATTGGCATACCACCAGGACCACGCATATCGGGAGGACCTTGACGCTCACCATCCTTGTTGCCACCCTTACTACCGCCAGGGAAGATGTTCAGCTTGTAAATAAAGTGAACCATAAAGTATGAATTAATGGCGTTATTCCAAGAGTCTGTACGTTGTGTTGCAGACAACATACGGCTCACATTACTTTGCTTCTTCAATATATCATAGAACTGAATACTGATAGTAGCAGCCTTATTCTTTAAGAACGATTGAGCTATCTGCGCATTCCATAGGAGTTCGTTGGTGTTCATCGTTGCGTCTGAATAGCCACGACGAGAACTCATGCGAATATCTGTAGAAATGCTCAAACCAAAGTTGGTATTAACATTGGCATTTGCACCATAAGCAAAGTTCCAAGTGTCCATATTGGCATTTTCTTGTATGGTAGCACGTGCATGTTGATAACCCAATTTGCCCAATATGCCCACATCAAACCATGTTGAACGATATGAGAGGTTGAGGTTTTCGTCTACACCAAGCGTGCGTGTAGTGTTCTTTTGCGATGTTGCCTTGTTAAATATATCGTTATAGTAGCTATACGAATGGTTAGTGGCAGTTGTTGCAGGTTCTTCTATTGCCAAAAGTGTTTTGTCTGCAGAGCGTGTTGAAGTAGAAATCTTAGGCATACTGCTTACATATCCCACTGCATTTTGGTAGCTAACGCTCGTAAAAGTGTTAATATTAAACAACTTTTGCGCACCAAGGGCCGTATTGAACATAAACATACCTCTACCATTCCAATTGCCATTGATATTGTCGGGGCGGAAGTAGCTTACACCTGTAGATTCGTCATATACCATACGGTTTGAGATAGAATTACGTGTGAAGGTTGCGTCAGCTCCCACCATAATGCCACGCTGATAGGTTACGTTATAACCATTATAGTTTAAGCGTAGGCTATTATTCCAAGAGGGTTTCAAACCTGGATTACCCATAGAGATACTCAATGGGTTAGAGTCGTCTACCACCGCAATGAGGTCGGTCATTGAAGGTTGAGAAGACGAACCTCTATAAAAAATCTCAAGGCGATTGGTCTTTGAGAAATTATAACGCAAACGCACTTGTGGTGATATGTTTGTTACTTTACGAGTAATAAGTGTATCGATGTCCTGACCAGGACGATTGTATGCCAACTTTGTACGTTCAGGATTGAAGTCTACACCAGCATTAAATCTGATGGTTGATGTATTGTAGCGAATACCGATGGTTGCTGTGTGATCAAAATATTTATAAGTAGCATACTGCGAATTGTTCAAATCTCGAACATAGTTAAGCACCTGGTCGGTTGTTGGCAACGTGCCCAATGCTGGATAAGCATCAGCATTACCAAAACTTGCGTCAAAGTCTGTTATGTCTGAGTACAGACTCTTTTTATAATACAAAGAGTCGAGATTATAACGTGAACGATCGCCCTGTGAGTATTTGTAGCTATATTGGTAGCGTGCCTCAGCAAACCAATTATGGCCTAACGGTTCAACATATCCAATGCGTACACTTGCGTTATAGCTCTTGCTTGGCATTGTAGAATATTGATTTAAAAAGCTTCCACTTCTGGCGCTCGAAGTATTGTATGCAATCTTAGATATGCTATAGTTGTGGCTTTCGCTTTTGCTATATCCACCCGAAGCACGCAACGAAACGTTGCGACCATTTGATGACAAACGACGCACAAGGTTTAAGTTTGCACTCACATCGTGCGACTTGCTATCGCCCATAGACAAGCGGCTATTGGTATTTACCATCATAGCATAAAGTTCAGGATTGCTTGCAGCAGCATTGCTTGCAAAAATGCTGTCAAGTGGGCTAACCATGTTGGCTATGTCGTATGGATTGCTATTAAATGTTGCCGAGAGCGAATTGCCTGTATTGTTCGACTCGCTATAGCTATAACGAGGTTGAAAGTTCACGTTTGTCATAGAGTCGGGATTCCATTCTAAGCGCAAACGTGTCATTACGTTAGTGCTGTGCGATCCGCTAATGCTTCGGCTGTTACTGAACGAACTGCTACTGCCTGTGTTTAAGAAAGTTTCGGAGTTGCTTGTTGTTACAGCATCATTGCTTGTATGGCTATATAGCATAAAGCCACCTAATTCTAAACGACCAGCCTCACGCTTTTGTTTGCCATTCTCCCACGAGAAGTCAAGACCAACATTTTTCTTTGCCGTTAGGCCCGAACCGCCTCCACCAAAGCCACGTGGTCCGCCAAAACCTTGGTCGTTGGTGTTGTTCATTGAGCCAAAGGCTGATACACGGGTTCTGTCTGTAAAGCGTGTGCCAAAGAAACGAGTTGAATATCGGTCGTGATTACCATAAGCAAGGTCTACGTTTGTTATCCACGATTCGTTAAGCTCGCGCTTAGTTGATATATCCAACACGGTAGTTTCGTCACCATCGTCAATGCCCGTTTGTTCGGTATAGTCGCTTTTCTTGTCATAAGCCTTAATCTTGCTTACCAATTCTGTAGGCAAGTTCTTCATGGCTGTTTTTGTATCGCCTTTAAAAAAGTCTTTGCCATTAATTAAAAACTCTTGTACGGTTTTACCATTCCATTTGATGGTTCCGTCATCGCTCACTTCAACGCCTGGTAGCTGCTTTACAAGCGCCTCGAGTGTTGAACCTGCTGGTACGCGGTAGGCAGCAGCACTAAACATTGTTGTGTCGCCTTTCTGTTCTATACGCGATGCCGTGGCTGTAACAGTTGCTGTTCCAAGCACTTTTTCGCTCGAAGACATCAGCAACGTGCCAAGCGACAAAGAGTCGTTCTCTGCCGTTAGCTCAATGCTTTTGGTCAATGGGTTAAAACCTACAAAAGATAGCTTAACAATGTACTTTCCTGCTGCACCAGCAGTTAGTTTAAACTTACCATCTTCGTCTGTTGTACCAGCTACGACTGCCGTACTATCAGCTCGTAGCAACACAACCGATGCAAAATCTACTGGCTTTTTAGACTTTGCTTCAATTGCACTTCCTGTCACCACAAACTTTTGTGCCATCGCACCTGCGGCAAGCACAAACGAAAGGATGAAAAGCAAAAATATACGTTTCATATATAGTTAATTTATTATTTCTTATTGCGTGCGGAGTGCATTTGCCCAATTGCCGAGTAACGTACTTATCTTCAACGCTTTTATGCACTCACTATTTTTCTGACACAAAAGTACGTTTATTGTTTAATGCGTTATCTTACTTTTTGTTTAAAAATCGATAAACCATACAATTTTATAGACGAAAGGAGAAGTGAATATTGCATAGTAAACTATTTGTATTTAACTTTGTTGTATGGATTTATCCAATAGTTTACTTAAAACCTATATGTATTATGATTAAATTTGCTAACTACATACGTCGCATTGAGATATCAAGCCTGTGGAGTGGTCATAAACATATTGTATGGGACCTAAACTCTGATGTAAACGTGCTTAGCGGACACAACGGAGCTGGCAAAAGCACCATCTTAAACCGATTAATTCAGCATCTACGCGCTATTCCTTCGTCGGGCGACATTAAGCCTTCTGGCAGATTGGGTGTTAAAATAGAGTTTGACCCAAGCGATGCTACAGGCATACACTACGATGTGATAAGAAGCTTTGACCGCAAAATTATATCGTCTGAACCTATAGGTGCACTCAACGATGCACGCATTGTTACCGAACTTGATTGGCAACTCTACCTTATTCAACGACGCTACCTTGACTATCAAGTTAATGTGGGCAACCGCATGATAGCCTTGCTTACAAGCGGCGACCCCGAAGCACGCGAAAAAGCTACAAAAGCTGCTAACTTGAAAACGAGATTTCTTGATATTGTAGACGAGCTCTTTGCTGAAACAGGCAAGAAGATTGACCGCCAAAGCAACGAACTATGCTTTTTGCAATACGGCGAAAAACTATCGCCATATCTGCTCTCGAGTGGTGAAAAGCAAATTTTGCTTATTCTACTAACCGCCCTCACAGAGGACCAGCAACACTTTGTACTTTTTATGGATGAACCCGAAGCAAGCCTGCACTTTGAATGGCAAAAGAACCTTATTTCATTGGTTCGCGAGCTAAATCCAAATGCTCAAATCATACTTACAACCCACTCGCCTGCCCTCATCATGGATGGATGGGAAGATGCTGTAACCGAGGTGGGAGATATAACCATGAAATAATTGAGCGCATAAGTAAAAGGGTACATTTAACTACTTACTCTTAGGAGGGATAAGCTATGAAAAGGCTGAACGACCATCTTAATTCATCGTATATCAGTGCGATGAACCGTCTTAACGGACGCCATGCTCGCCAACGCATTGTGGCATACGTTGAAAGCTACGACGATGTGTTTTTTTGGAGTAATCTGTTGCGTCCTCTCGAAACTGAACACTACTTCTTTGAAGTGATGCTGCCTTCGCGCACCTCACTATGTAAGGGTAAGAAAATTGCTCTTGCTAACGACTTAGGCAATCGTTTGGGACAATGCATGATAGCATGTGTTGATGCCGATTACGACTATTTGATGCAAGGTACTACGCCTGCGTCTGAGGAAGTGTGTGGCAATCCTTACGTATTCCACACGTACGTTTATGCCATCGAAAACTTTCAGTGTTATGCACCTGCTCTTCAAACTGTATGTGTGATGTGTACGCTTAACGACCACCATCTGTTTGATTTTGAACTATTCATGCAGCAATACTCCGAAATCATTTGGCCTCTATTTGTTTGGAATATATGGTGTTATCGCTATGGCATGTACAAGCATTTCTCCATGCTCGACTTTTACCATATTGTTCAACTTAACGACATCAATCTTTATCATCCCGAACATACGCTTGAGCATCTTAGGCATCTGGTCAATGCTAAAATCAACAGACTGCAAAAGCAATTTCCCGAGGGCAAAAAAACATACAAACCATTGCGCGATGAGCTACTTTCGTTAGGCGTTACACCGCAAAACACCTATCTGTATATGCGTGGACACGACCTATTCGACGGCATTGTTGTGCCGCTACTTAGCGAGGTTTGCGAGTTATTAAGGCGAGAGCGAGAGCGAGAAATAAGGCGGCTTGCCGAACATAATGTACAAATGCAGAACGAACTATCGGCCTATCAAAACGCTATGGGCAATATTGAAGAAATGCTGCGCAAGCACACAACTTTCGTCAATTGTCCACAATACAAACAAATACAAAACGACATAAGTAGCTTCATATCGCAACTTAAAAACGCTGACAACAATGACAAACCTAAAGATTAAAAATATGGTGTGCGCCCGTTGCATCATGGCTGTTACGCAAACGTTGGTTAAACTGGCCATAGAACCTCAAAGTGTGTCGTTGGGTAGCGTTGTCATCGCAGAAGAACTTAGCACACAACAAATGCAGCACTTGCGTGCAGAGCTTCACAACATAGGTTTTGAGGTTATTGACGACCCTACCGAAAAGCTTGTTATGGAAATCAAACAAACCATCATTGCTTACGTGCGTGCCGATAAACCTGCTGCGCTGAGCATAACACAACTGCTTGCCGAGCAATTCAGAACCGACTATGCCACACTTAGTCGCACCTTTGCATCGGCCGAAGGGCGAAGTATTGAAAAGTTTTATTTGCAACAACGCATTGAATATGTCAAGGAACTTATTCAGTACGGCGAACTTAATATAAAGGAGATTGCTTGGCGAACAAACTTTTCGAGCGTGGCACACCTTTCGCGCCAGTTTAAGCAATACACAGGACTCACACCCACTGCATTTAAAAACTGCAAAGCCCCTAATCGAACAGCATTAGACAAAGTTTAAAATTCAACACTCTAAGTAGGTGTTCATAATTAT
>DJEH01000126.1 GCA_002431845.1 Prevotellaceae bacterium UBA5903
TCAATTAATGTAGGACATAATTATACAAAATAATTTTGAATACCTTCTTATCACCTTATTATCATCTACGCTCAAGCAACACAACATTCTCAACGTGGTGTGTTTGAGGGAACATATCTACAGGCTGCACAGCCATCACTTTGTAATCTTTGTTGAGCAATTGCAAATCGCGAGCCTGCGTTGCAGGGTTACAACTTACATAAACTATGCGTTGAGGTGCTGCAAAAAGAATGGTGTCTATAACATCGGTGTGCATACCAGCACGTGGGGGGTCGGTTATGATAACATCGGGGCGTCCATGCTCTGCTATAAAGTCTTGATTAAGAATGTCCTTCATATCTCCTGCATAGAACAGCGTATTATTCAAGTTGTTGAGCTTTGCATTAACCTTGGCATCTTCTATAGCCTCGGGCACATATTCTATGCCTATTACCTGCTTGGCTTGATGGGCTACAAAGTTGGCAATCGTGCCAGTTCCGGTGTAAAGGTCGTACACGAGCTCGTTGCCTGTAAGCTTTGCAAAATTGCGTGCAACCTTGTATAGTTCGTAGGCCTGTTCCGTGTTGGTTTGGTAAAAACTTTTAGGTCCTACCTTAAACTTAAGGTCTTCCATGGTTTCGTATATAAAGTCTGTGCCATAGAATGTATGCACCTCAAGGTCGCCTATTGTGTCGTTACACTTTAGGTTGTTTACCCAAAGTAAAGATGTAACTTCGGGGAATGTTTCGTGCACATAGTTTAGCACACTTTGAGCCTGTGCATGCTCTTCATCGTTGTGAATGCTAAACTGTATGAGCAACATAACCTCGTGAGTTGCCGACGTGCGAATCATCATATTGCGCAAAACGCCATGACCACCTTTGATGTCATAAAACGAAATGTTGTTGTTCAATGCAAAAGTCCTAATACCATTGCGTAGGCGATTGTTAATATCGTCCATCAAGTAACAACATTCAATATCAAGTATTTTATCGAATGCTCCAGGAATATGAAATCCTACGGCATCCATCACATCAAACTTCTTGCCCGATGCAACTTCTTCTTGTGTTAGCCAGCGCTTGTTAGAGAAGCCAAATTCGAGTTTGTTGCGATAGTGCGTTTGGTGTTTACTGCCTAAAATAGGCATAAACTCAGGCAATTCAACCTTGCCAATACGGGTAAGATTATCATATATTTGCTTTTGCTTATATCGTATTTGTTCTTCATAAGGCAGACACTGCCACTTGCAACCACCACACACGCCAAAATGTTGGCAAAATGGTTTGCTGCGTTTGTCTGAATATTGATGAAACTTTATTACCTCAGCCTCAGCATAACTATGCTTTTTGCGTTTAATTTGGAGGTCTACAACGTCGCCAGGTACTGCATAGGGCACGAATATTACAAGGTTATCAACCTTTGCTAAAGCTTTGCCTTCGGCTGCTACATCAGTAATAGTTATTTGTTCGAGTATGGGTAATGGTTTGCGTTTTCGAGCCATTATATAGTGAGTTTTATTGATTGTTATGTATTTATTGTATTACAATATTTTAGCCTTATGAAATAGTTGAGGAAAGGCATAACGATTGATGTTCTCCTCGCTAACAGCAGTATAACCTTGCGGTGTTGGCAGACAATCGGTAAGTGAATATTCATAAAAATCGGCATGAATTACTTGATGAGTCAGAACGTGTCTTACTCCAAGTTTTAAAGCATGCCACACCCCTTTAGCTGCTAACGATGTGATGAAAGCATTGTTCTGAATATCAGACATTGAGGGACTATGGTCGTATTCTTGCAGGTGAAATTGATATAAGCCTTTCCATATGTCATTATGATTGCGACGTTGTATCCATACGTTACCATTTACCTTTATTTTTATGAATACAAAGTAACGTTGCCTTACCTTTACCTTATGCTGCTTTATGGGCAAAAGGTTTATTTCGTTGGTTTGTAACGCGCTGCATGACTCGTTGAGTGGGCACTCTTCACAACAAGGACTGCTTGGGGTGCATTGCGTAGCTCCAAAATCCATTAATGCTTGGTTGTAGTCTGCAGCATTGTTTGTAGGCAGAAGTTCTGAAGCAAGTTCTGCAAATGTGCGTTTGCCTTGCGGCGTATCAATAGGCGTTTTAATGCCAAAATATCTGCTCAACACACGATATACATTTCCATCTACCACAGCATGTGGCAGATGATAAGCAAACGAACTTATTGCTGCTGCCGTATATTCGCCCACACCTTTAAGTTTTAGAATTTCCTTGTATGTGTTAGGAAAGTGTCCTAACTCAACAACCTGCTTTGCAGCTGCATGCATATTACGCGCTCTGCTGTAATACCCCAGTCCTTGCCACAGTTTAAGCACTTCGTCCTCGGTTGCACGAGCCAAGTCGGTAACAGTAGGAAAGGCTTTGATAAAACGCAAATAATAGTCGTAGCCTTGCGCAATACGCGTTTGTTGCAAAATAATCTCCGATACCCATATACGATAAGGGTCGGAGATATTTCGCCATGGAAGGTCGCGCTTATGCGTTTCGTACCATGTCAAGATTGTTTCAGTAAACATTAAACTTTATTAGTGGAAAAGTTTTATTCGTTGTTCTTCAGACAATTTGCAGATAAGCAATTTACCATCCTTTTCGGCTACCACGTAACCATCAAGCCCTTCTATCACCACTTCCTTTTTACCACATGCGTGAACAATGGTGTTGTATGTTTCAAAGAGCTTTATGTTATCGCCTATACACACATTGCCATAGTGATCTTTATCGCTTTGTTCGCGCAGAGAGTTCCATGTGCCCAAGTCGCTCCAAGCAAATGTGGCTGGGAACACATAGATTTCTTCGGCCTTCTCTAATATGGCATAGTCTACAGATATATCCTTGCATGAGCCATAAACTTCGTTTATCTTAGCTTTTTCGCTCGGAGTGTTGTAATCTGGCAATAGGTTTTCAAACACCTCTGATATCTGTGGTTCGTATACTCTAAAGGCATTGATTATGGTATTAACATTCCAAATAAATATGCCCGAGTTCCACAAATAGTTAGGCTGTTTAATATACTCTTCAGCTATCTCTTGTGTAGGCTTTTCTTTAAATTCATCAACCGTAAAGATATTCTGCTTACGCGAAGAAGAATAGCTTAAATCGGCTTTGATGTAGCCATAACCCGTTTCGGGACGTGTTGGCTTCAGCCCGATTGTAACAATAGCATCTGTTTCGGCTGCATAAGATAACGAGTCGTCTATAGCCTCTTGAAAGGCTTGCGTATCGATTACCATGTGGTCTGCAGGCGATACTACTATATTGGCTTTAGGATTTACGCTCTTTATTTTCCAACTTACATAGCAAATGCATGGGGCTGTGTTGCGACGACAAGGTTCGCACAATATGTTCGACTCTGGTATATCGGGCAATTGCTGCTTTACGATGTCACGATAGCTTTCACTCGTAACCACCCACATATTGTTGTTGGGAATGAGGCCTTTAAATCTATCAACCGTAAGTTGTATCAGTGTGCGTCCACAGTTCAAAATATCTAAGAACTGCTTTGGAAGAGTTTCGCTACTAATAGGCCAAAAACGGCTTCCCACTCCTCCCGCTAATATAACGAGGTAGTTATTTGCATTCATATATATAAATTTTTACTGAGAAAAGTTTGATAGAGAGAACATAGCCTCTTATTCATCTGTAAGCATATTGCCCTGAATAAATATTCTTACGATTGAATTAGTTGCGTTTGAACGTACTGTAATTGGCTTTTTAAAGTAACCCTTAAACTTTCCCTTTCCGTTGTACGATACCTTTATTATGCCTTTGGCTCCTGGAGCTATAGGGTCTTTGGGAGGTGTAGCCACAGTACAACCACATGAGCCAAAGGCTTGCTGGATAACCAAAGGCTTGTCGCCCGTGTTGGTAAATACAAACTCGGCTATCTGCACTTTGTCCTCCTTAAATGTGCCAAAGTTAATACTTGTTTTCTCAAACTTTATAACGGCTTGTGCCATGGCTGCGCTACAAATAATAGCTACTACAATGAGTGAGAATAAACGTTTCATGTTTTTGTGTTTTGTTATTAACGTAAACATTTTGTTGGTGCTTTCTGTCCCAAAGCACACGTTTATCAATATGTATTGATATTATTTTTATGTGGGCATAAAAATTGTTCTTTCATCAGCTTGTTTTTCAAGCTCTAATGTTCAAGCAATAGCTACACCCCTATGCTGCAAAAATACAAGTTAATATTTGAATAATAAAATTTTGCATAAACAAATGCTTTTTTTTCCTTATGTTTCTGTACTTTTGCAGTATGACACGCACAGAAAAGATTATTCTTGGTATTGACCCTGGCACAAACGTTTTGGGCTATGGAGTTATTAAAATATATGGCAACAAGGTAACGATGGAGGCTATGGGGGTAATAGACTTGAGAAAGTGCAAGGATGTTTACCTTAAGCTTGGTCGTATTTATGAGCGTGTTATAGGCATTATTGAATCTTTTAAGCCCGACGAACTGGCTATTGAAGCACCTTTCTTTGGAAAGAACGTACAAAGCATGCTTAAATTAGGAAGGGCACAAGGCGTGGCTATTGCTGCTGCCATTAGTCGTGAAATACCCATTCACGAGTATGCACCTCTTAAAATCAAACAAGCCATAACGGGCAATGGGCAAGCAAGCAAAGAGCAAGTTGCAGCTATGCTAAAACGTATGTTGCGCATTTCAGACGATACGATGTTGCCCTTTTACGATGCTACCGATGCCTTAGGTGCTGCCTACTGCCATTACTTGCAAAGCGGCAAACCCGAAGGGGCTATAAAGGCTCCGCATTCGTGGGCTGCCTTTGTTAAGCAACACGCCGACAGAGTACGCACAAAGCAATAAAGCACTCTTAGTATTCACCTAAAACCTCTAATTAGCTACATACTTTTTTTTTGACTTATGCGATATATTATATCATTACTCATTGCCATTGCATTTGCCACAACTACCGAAATAAAGTCGCAACAAGTGTACAACATGGTGCTTGATAATGCTACCCGCATTGTTAATTCGCCCGTAAGCAGTTTTACACAAACACAAATAGCACAATTCAAACGCACCGCCTTGGTGTATATGAAGAAAAAGGCTTTTGAAGAGACAGACTCTGTGCCTTCAGCCTTTCTTGATACCCAAGCATATTACCTTTCGGAGTACGTTACCCTCTTTTTCGACCAAATAGTAAAAACGAAAAAACTTAGTCCTGACAAACGAAGAGAGCGCATTGTACTTTTTATGGATGCCTCTGTTTCAAACCCAATGTTTGATGACAACGACCAAGAAACTACAATGGCATACATTACCGAAGGAAATGAGCTAACACCTTTTTGTCTCAACACCGATTGGCAAAAGGCATACGCTGCTGTTGCTTCGCAACTCAAAAAATAACAACACACCGCCACGCTACGTGCTGGCTGAAACGAACGAACACATTATTAACCTAAATAAATAAATCACACCATGCATGATATTCAACTTAACGAGAGTGGTACCCGCCACATGAACGTTACAGACAAAAATTTGGCTACGATACAAAAGTACCATTTGTTTGATGGACTTGTGACTTCTACTGGTTATGTAACCGAAAACGAGTTGGACAAACTCAAACTCAACGTGCGCTCGCTCATTGCTTCAAGTTCTGAAAACACTAAAGATTTGCTCGACCTTTGCATCGATGTTATCTATCACGACAAAATGAAGGCTTTTGGCTTGAAAAACCTTATTGACGTGTATAAAGCTTGGGAAGCTACTCATGCTGAAACTTCTGAAACTGAAGAGTAAAGCATTCTCTTCTGTTTCTGTTATGAAAGCTATTGCAACGAGTCTGTGCGCTCGTTGCTTTTTTAGTAAATATTCATTTATATACAACACTACCCTTCAATATTTAACCCAACAACACTACCCAATATGCAACTAACCGATTGGCTACCTACAACACGTAAAGAAATGAAACTCAGAGGATGGGATGTAGCAGATGTTATACTCTTCTCTGGCGACGCCTATATCGACCATCCCTCGTTTGGTGCAGCCGTTGTAGGCCGGTTAATCGAATCCGAAGGGTATAGAGTAGCCATCGTGCCACAACCTGACTGGCACGGCGACTTTCGTGATTTTAAGAAACTCGGACGCCCTCGTTTGTTCTTTGGCATTGCTCCTGGATGCATGGACTCAATGGTTAATAAGTACACCGCCAACCGCCGACTACGCTCTGAAGATGCATATAGTCCTGACGGTCGGCACGATATGCGTCCCGAATATCCTACCATTGTATATTCTAAAATATTGAAGGAGCTTTATCCCGACGTTCCCGTTGTATTGGGTGGTATAGAGGCTTCGTTACGACGCGTTACACACTACGATTATTGGAAAGAACAACTCAAACCTTGCATCTTAGCAGACAGTGGAGCTGATACCATCGTTTATGGTATGGGCGAGCTACCACTCATTGATTTATGCAAGACTATTGACAAGCATATTCTGCATGGAAAGGAAGAAACCTTCTGTACTTCTGAGCAATTTCGCTCGCTCATGCAGAAATATCCCATACGCCAAACAGTTACGTTGCAAACCGAAGACACCCTACCTGGTGGCATCATGCCTACCGACATTATTCTGCATTCGCACGAGGAGTGCTTAACCAACAAGCGGGCATTTGCCGAGAACTTTAAACACATTGAAGAGGAAAGCAATCGCCTACATCCACAACGCATTTTGCAAAAGCTTGGCAACCAATATGTGGTGGTCAATCCGCCCTATCCACCCATGACTACTGAGCAAATTGACCGCTCCTTCGACTTTCCTTACACGCGTCTGCCCCACCCCAAATATAAGGGAAAACGCATTCCTGCATACGAGATGATAAAGTTCTCCGTAAATATTCATCGTGGATGTTTTGGCGGTTGCGCATTCTGCACGATATCAGCTCATCAAGGCAAATTTATCATGAGCAGGTCTAAGAAGAGCATTATCAATGAGGTGAAAAAAATAACGCAAATGCCCGATTTTCGTGGCTACCTGTCCGACCTTGGAGGCCCTTCGGCCAACATGTATGGCATGCGCGGAAAGAACCTTGAACTCTGCGGTAAATGTAAGCGACCATCGTGCATAAGCCCTTCAGTCTGCCCCAATCTGAATGCCGACCACCAGCCTATTGTAGACATCTACAAGGCTGTTGATGCGCTACCTGGCATCAAAAAAAGCTTTATTGGAAGCGGCGTGCGCTACGACTTATTGCTCCATAATTATAAAGACGACAAGTTGAAACATGCGGCCGAAATATACACCAAAGAGCTTATTTTGAACCATGTTTCGGGCCGACTAAAGGTGGCTCCAGAGCATACCTCAGACCGTGTGCTGAAACTTATGCGCAAGCCCTCCTTCCAGCTGTTCCACACGTTTAAGCGCATATTTGACCGTATTAACAAAGAGGCTGGACTGAAGCAACAAATCATACCCTACTTCATATCTTCACACCCCGGATGTACGGAAGAGGATATGGCTGAGTTGGCTGCTGAGACTCGCGACATGAACTTTCAGCTTGAACAAGTGCAAGACTTTACACCTACCCCCATGACGGTATCAACCGATACATGGTATTCGGGCTATCACCCTTATACGCTCGAACCCGTGTTCTCTGCACATACGCCTCAAGAGAAGTTAAAACAACGAATGTTCTTCTTTTGGTACAAACCCGAAGAGCGCCAGCGAATTGTGGCAGAACTACGAAAAATGGGGCGTACCGACCTCATAGCTCGTCTGTACCCTCAACAAGACGCTAAATTTCAGCCCAAAGAAAACTACACCACCCAGCGCGAAAGTGCGCAACATGGCAGAGCTAAGGACTATAACAGAACGCCCAAAAGAGCACCACAAACAAGCAATAGAGCCCCCAAGCAATCGCAGAGAAAAAGCTCAAACAAAGGAAAAAACAATCAGAACAAAAACAGATATTCAAAACGCTAACCATGAGACAAACCTACCTTAAGTGTTTATCGGTGTTGGGGCTACTGCCCTTAACATGCATGGCGCAAAATGCGCTTGAACGTTCGTTTCACAACACAGAATATAGTATAGAGGCACAAGTTACCACGTCGCCTAAAGGAGACACGCCCTTATGGATCACAGCCAACCGATATGGGCTTTCTTCAATTGATGCGCAGAATGGTTATCTGCGGGCTTCGCTCATTCGCAATGCCTCAACCGACTCGCTCAACAAATGGCGAATTGGCTGGGGAGCAGATGTTGCAGTAGGCTACAACCAAGCTAACACCTTACTCATACAGCAACTATATGCCGACATCGACTACAAACTTGTTCGCTTAACAATTGGTGCTAAAAACCACCCCTTGTCGCTTAAAAATGCCAATTTGAGCAGTGGTTCACAAACGCTTGGCATCAACGCTCGTGCGGTTCCTTCGGTGCGGTTTGAGCTACCTGAGTATTGGAACATCACGGGGCGTGGCAATTGGGCAGCCATTCGTGGACACATTAGCTATGGTATGCTCACCGATGGTAATTTTGAAGAAGGCTACGTTGGCAACAACTCCGCGGCTCATTATGCTAAGAAAGTGCTACTGCACACCAAGGCTGGATATTTACGCTTGGGCAACGCTCAAAAGTTCCCATTGGTGTTTGAAGGCGGCATTGAGATGGCCACTCAGTTTGGTGGAACAGCCTATAATAGCCAAACATGGGACGGCATAAGTAGCGGACCTATAAAGATGAAGAGCGGACTGAAGGACTTTATCAACGCAACTTTTGGTGGGGGTGGCGACAACACAGACGGCAACGGCTATGCCAACTCAACTGGCAACATGTTGGGCAGCTGGTTAGCGCGTCTCACATGGCACGGACGCGATTGGAGCATTGGCATATACTACGACCACTTCTTTGAAGACCACTCACAAATGTTTCTTCAATACGGATGGCTCGATGGTATGATGGGGGTTGATGTACATTTGCCCAACAACCCTATCGTAAGCAACTTTGTATACGAATATGTAAAAACCACCTATCAGAGCGGTCCCCTCTATCACGACCAAACCAATGCCATACCCGACCAAGTGAGTGGCGTAGACAACTATTACAACCACAACATCTACACTGGATGGCAACATTGGGGACAGTCTATGGGCAACATATTCTTCACTTCCCCACTCTATAACCATACGTCCGACCTCACTTTTACCTCTAATCGTTTCAAAGCGCATCATCTGGGCTTTAGTGGCAATCCGTGCACATCGTTGCAATACAGATTGCTCTACTCTCATTTACGCAGCTTAGGCACTTACGGAGTGCCTTTCGACCATGCTAAGACTAACAATAGCATGATGATTGAACTCTCATACACTCCCGCTCAATTAGGTAAACTAAACACTAAGGGTTGGAACGTTAAGGCGGCCTTTGCCATTGACCGAGGCGATTTACTCAACGATAACACAGGCTTTCAGTTCACCATTTCTAAAACTGGCTTATTGTTTCACTAACCCTATTTCTCACCCTCATATTTATGAAATCAATATACCTTACACTCCTTACCATAGCCTTGACTTGTACCCTTGCTGCTTGTTCAAAACTATCAGACAACGGCAAAATAGATGGGAAATGGCGATTAGAAAAAATCTATCATAAAGCATCTATCAATGCACCTTACTACACCAACGAGAGCAACCTTATGTCCGACAATGTGTATTGGAACATACAGCTTAATCTGCTCTCTATCACCTCTACCAGCCCACACAACGGCCATACCAACGAAACCATTGCACGCTTTGCCTACAGTGACGACCATTTGCAACTTACGCAAACTTATGTTCACTTTCGCGATCGCGACAGTCTGCTAACCGACCCATCAACCAACGTGCTCGAGGGGGTTGGCATACGTGGCAACGCAAGTAACTACCTCATACGTAGCCTCACATCAAGCAACATGGTGCTTTGCTCTGAAATGGATAGCTTGGTGTTCTATAAGTTGCACTAAATGCAATGCTATTTAAGCAAATAGCGAATTAGTCTATTTTTTAGTTGCACAATATAAAGGGACTTTCAACCACTCAATAATAAGTAGGTGTTCAAAATAATTGATATGAATT
>DJEH01000073.1 GCA_002431845.1 Prevotellaceae bacterium UBA5903
ATGCACAAATTCATATCAATTAATTCTGAATACTTATTGGGGCGTTTTCACTTTTGCGCCTGATGATTTATCTATCATAATATTGCCTTTATTAACAACATTGGCAATATCAACTTTTGATGCAGAGCTTGCATCTACTTTTATCATTTCTACTTTGCCGTTAGCAAATATTGCATGTGCAGCAGAAGAGGCATCAATATCAAGTAGCGGAGTAGTGATGTTATTGATAGAGCACTTGCTTGCACTTGATACGTCCACTTCAGTCATTTGGCTAGCTATTAATGCTCCGCCCTTGATGTTTGCACTGCTGCTAGTTTCAATGTCAGCTTCTTTAGCAGTAATATTGTTGTTCCATACGATAGAACTTGCCGAACTTGCGTCAATATCAATTTTGCCGCCAACTGCCACATTGTGGTTTATCTTAATGCTTCCGCCAGAACTTGCTTCCAACTCAAAGTTTCCATTAACTGCGATGTCTCCCTCTATGCTGATGCTTGCGGCTGCTTCTGCTTCGATAGAGTTTGCCGTAGGACCATGAACTATCACCATAGGGCGATTGCTCCTCTTGATATTTTTTGCTTTTTTGAAGTAGATTTTTAGTTTGCCATTAATCACTTCGGTCTTTAACTGCTTGATGTTCTTTGCATCAAGATTAACCTCGATGTAAGGTTTTTCTGTTGTAGGGTAGTAAACTACATCTACGCCAGTGGATGCCTCTATCTCGCTAAACGAACCAATCTTTCTTGTTTCGCTTATTACCTGCTCATTACTTGTTACGCTATACTTGCTACTACTTATGTTTTCGCCATTGTTCATAGCAGCGTTGGTAGAGCAAGCATATAGCGACATCACGAGTAGTGTACCAACGCTTAGCATTTTTACATTTGGTTTCATAATATTCGGTTTTAATATGGCTCTATTAAAAATATGCCATGATAGTTTGTAATCGGTTGTAATTCTCTTGACGAGATTAGATAATGACTGTTAGTGTGTTTTGCATGTACCTAAATGAGATTGTGCATGTAATGTAAGTAGACGTTCAAAATTTATGTCATTTAGCTTTGATTGCCTACTCGTAATCGCAAAGTTATCAAAAATAATAGATGTGTACAACTTTTTGCTTATGTTGGCTAGTTAAAGAAAAAGAAATTACTAAAAAAGCTTTTATCAGCACATGGCGCATTGTTATGATTTTTTATATTTGAAGCACACTCATAGAGGAGTGCACTTCAAATATAAAAATAAGAGGATTGATTATTATAAATAGATTTGAATATCAACTAAAGAAAAGCCAATTTAGAAAATTACTTTTTGACCATTGCGGATGTAGACTCCTTTTTTAGTAGGTTGTATGACGCGGCGGCCGCTTAAGTCGTAGCAATTGGCAGTAGAGGAACTCTTTGAGTTAGGCAAGATGGTTTCGTTGGTGGCGGTATGGTGTATGCCAGTGCTTGTATGTTTGCCTCCTTTGATATATTGCACATAGGCATTTTCAGTGTTTCCATCGTTGGCTACCCACAGACGGCGGGTAAGGTCTCCCTCAATGCTTTCGCTATAGGTTACAGGCACATCCCATCCGTTGCTACTAGCTGTTATATCAGGTATTGCGGGAATTTCTTCGTCAGCGCCCAATTCTATGTAATTGCTTATAGGAAGTCCTTCAAACTTGATAGGGTTAAGTGATACACTAGAGCCACCATTAATCATGTTGTTATCGGTGATGTCGAAATATCCTTGTCCAATTACTTCCAAACGGAGCACAGCCTTTCCTTGTGTGTAGATTACGCGGTCCTCGCCCGTACTAGGTATGTGAATGGTGTAGGTAGGCATACGGTCAATTTCCTGTTGGGGAAGCACTACTTCGCATTCACCATCATTAGCTGTTTCGGGCACAAGAATGTGTTTAAACGTGGTTCCACCATCGTCGGAGAGAAGCACACGCACTTTGCTCTCGGGGCTAAAGAAATCTTTGTCCACATCCCACTTCAGCATGAAGCGTTCACCTGCCATAAACTCCGTTTTTAGTGTTGGATTAATCTTAAAAGGAGTAGCTTCAACCACTTTGACTATTGTAAGAAAATTGTCGCGTAGTGGAGCTTGTTCTTTTGCAATGGCTTCTTCTGTTGGTAGGGCATCGCTTACAGAAATAAGCATTTTGTATTCTCCTACAGGTAGCGTGTCGCTGTTAGGAACGAGCGTCCAATTAGCAGTGCTGTATGTGCGTCCAAAGTTTAGCACGTTATTGTGTGTAGCTGGGAAGGTGGGGAAGTGGGCAGGCTTATATGCAAGATAGTCCCATTGAGCATAGCTATAGTAAAGGCTGTCTTGTTCAGCATCCGAGGCATAAACGGGAATGGTGAAGAATGTGTTCTTTGGTACAATGTATTCTCGCTTCATGCGCTCACGGTCAATACGTGGTGCAGTGTTAGTTTCCGACACCATACGTTTATAAGAAGCGTTGCGCAAGCGGTCGGCCAATTGTACTGTTGGTGTGAGTTGCGACAGACTTGCTAAACTCAAAAAGTGGGTGATACTGCTAAAACCATATCCTGCAATCGATTGCCCCGAATTGCCAGGTTCAGATCCTGTTACCCATGTATGCTGACATCCGAAAGCGTGGGATAGTTCGTGTGCAATGGTGTGATTATCTTGTTTCATCGAGGTGACATTGCCCTTCATGTCATCCCATTTTATGGCTCCTATAGTGGCAAGACCAGCGTTGTCGTACATGTCATAGCGGCACACCACGCCTATGTCGTAGCCATCATTACCTATACGCTTGGTTATTTCATTGGTGGCAGTGTTGGCATTATCTATAAATACATTACGACTATGCAGGTCTTCTGCTAAGAGGCGATCATCGTAGACGATGGTAAATTTTACGCCTGCATCGCGCACGTAGATAGAGTTTAGATACGTTTCAAGTTCTTTAAGCCAAGTTTTAATCTTTTCTTTGTCGCCGCCAAACTTCTCGGAGTGAATTTCCTCATAAGTGAGTAGTACGGCGAGCCTATATTCGCGAAATGTGCTATCAGATATGTTAATACTCTTTTCCTCTTCGGCCAGTTGTTCGGAAATCGAAGTGGTGGTTTGTGCCTGTGCTTGTGTTGAAAGTGCAACGAGCAAAAGCGATGTAAGGTAATATTTTCTCATGTTAGGTGTATAGAATAAAATGATGAGTAAATAGATAAGTGACGAGCCATTGGCAATGGTGGTGGTTGATAGAATTGCTAGTTGTAAATGTATAATACCCGTTAGCCTATTAGCCAATTCTGCCAATAAGTTTGGTAAAGATAGCATTTTTATTTTTAAATCATGCTCATTCTATCTCATGAAAAACATAATATAGATGTTTTTAAATTTTATACATAAAAATTCAGTATATGATTGATTTTATTATGTGTATATGAATAATATATCATTTTTTTTTATGATATTTGCACAATGGAGTGCACAATATTAATTGATACACATATATATATAATGACAAGTCTAATATTATTAACTATAAATACATTGTTTTTGCATGAAAAAACGTTACTTACCCTTGTTGCTTGCTCTTTTTGGAACAACTACAGCAACATTGGCAGACACGCCTGTTAAGGTAACAACCATTACTACTAATGGTAGCTTTGCAGACGGAACGCATTGGTATTATTTAAGCATCGGTAACCAAGGATTTAGAATTTCTGACAACCGCAACAATGCTTTTATCACTTTAGGCGGTACGCGTCGTGCATCGGCAGATAACGTATGGTGTTTTGCTGGTAATAGCACAGATGGTTACATGATTTACAACATGAATGCTGGCACCAAAAAGGCATTGGCTGCTCCCAAAGAGATGAAGGGAAACACTGGTGCTGAGTCGTATGCTCACCTCATGCCTGTAGACAATTTGCCAAGTGATTATACCAATCGTTGGGATATAACCGCAGCGCCAACCTCGTATGGTATTAAAAATGGTTTCTATATCAGCGAACACGGAGAGTCGAGCAAAGCACTCAACAACCGCGACCGCAAACTTGCCTTTTGGTCTACTGGTAAAGATGCAGGTTCCACCATTGCCATTACCCCTTTATACGACGAAACAAATGTTAGTGATTTAGCTATCGACTTAACCACAGGTACATTTACATCTTCAAACCTAGCTAAAACTTGGCACAAGGTATGGACGTCTAATGTGGCCAATAAACCCGTCATTACGTTCTCTGCCGATAACAACGACATGAGCAAGAACACTGACGACAATACGATAAATATGGCCCCAGGAACGCAAAATTCCAATACAGCTACCTATACAATTGCATCGTCTGCAGCTCAAATCATGCGCTATTCGTTTACGGTTGCTAAAAAAACAGCCTCTGCAAACAAGATGACGCTAACCATCGATGGCAAGGAATACGACCTCACATCGGGCTCGCACGATATTAGCGTTACCTTGCCTGTAAGTGCCAACTCTACATCGTTTAAGTTGTATGGTGCTTCGGCTGCCGAGGAGTTGAAACTAACAAACTTTAAGGTTGAATATAAGGCCAATGCTGCATTTACACAAGAGGTGTCAACCTCTACAGGCTCAGGTCTTAGCACTTCAGCATGGGCTAAAACTTGGACTTCTACTTCGACCAGCCCAACCATTACCATCTCTACTGCCAATAACAATATGAAGAATGATGGTGGCTTTGTAATGGCTTCGGGTAGCGATAAAACATCTACTTACACCATAGCAACAAATGGGGGCACATTGTCGGGATATACCTTTAAGGCGGCTCTTAAATCATCATCTACAGCAACAGATGTTAAGATTACGGCCAACGGAACTGAATATCCCATTACAACTACAGCTTCTACGATAAGCGTTTCTAATATCAATGCTGCCAGCACCACATTTGTGCTTAGCGGTACGAACGACCCTGTAGTAATCACTGAGTTTAACGTGAATGGTATGGATGCTTCGTCCGTGACACTCAAGGTAGATTCTTGCGAACAGCAGTACGACTTATTGGTGTGTACCTCAACTCCTAACTATCGTATTCCAGCTATTGCACAATCAAAAAATGGTAATTTGATTGCAGTAAGCGACTACCGTTTCTCTGGTGCTGATATAGGTAGTGGTGCTCTTGACTTGCGCTCTCGTATTTCAAAGGACAATGGCGCTACATGGGAAGAAGTTAAGACTATTGCCGATCACAACCAATATACCAAGGGCAGTACAAATGCAACAGATTTTATGCATACTGGTTTTGGTGACCCTTGCATCGTAGCAGACCGCGAGAGCGACAAGGTGTTGTTGATGAGTTGTACAGGCAATGTGATGTATTGGAATGGTACACGCACTAATCACCAAGGCATTGCACGCTTCTATAGCGAGGATGGTGGCGAAAATTGGCAAAAGCCCGAGGATATTTCAGAAAGCATCTATGCTTTGTTTGATGGTAGCCAAATTGGTGGTGCCAAAACCATGTTTATTGGCTCTGGCCGTATTTGCCAAAGCCGTATTGTTAAGGTAAAAGACTATTATCGCCTTTATTGCTCAATCATCATGAAGGATAACAATAGCGGCAATACCAGCCACAACTTCGTTATCTATTCAGACGACTTTGGAAAGACTTGGGGCGTGCTTGGTGGTCCTAACGTAGCTCCTACAAATAGCGATTGTGATGAGCCAAAGGCTGAAGAGCTTCCTGATGGTTCAGTTATTTGTAGCTCACGTGTAAATGGTGGACGTAAATACAACATCTTCCGCTTTACCGATATGGAAAAAGCTACAGGTTCGTGGGGTAGCGAAGCTTATTCTAAGAGCGACAATAATGGTGTTGTAGCAGCAGACAACTCTTGCAATGGCGAGGTAATGGTATTGCCTGTAAAGCGCAACAAAGACAACAAGCAAATGTACTTGATGTTGCAATCAGTACCAATGGGTCCTGGTGGTCGTTACAATGTGGGTATCTATTACAAAGAACTTGAAAACTACGAAGACTTCAGTTCACCTGCCAACTTGTCGAAGGATTGGGATGGCCATCACCAAGCAAGCTACATCAGTTCAGCTTACTCTACAATGACTCTTCAAAACAACAATACCATTGGTTTCCTTTACGAAGAGAGTACATTTGGATTTGATTATTGCATCCTCTATAAGAACTATTCAATAGAGAAGATTACAGATGGTAAATACTCATACGATAGCACCGTTAATCGCAACGAATTTGTAAAAGAAGGCGTTACCGATAAGGTTGAAGAAAAGATAGAAGAGGCAAAGAACTATACCAAAACCGTAGGTTGCTACACTGAAGAGGGTAAGGCCACCATTCAAGAGGCTTGTGATGCATACAATGCAAACCCTTGCGACGAAACTTATGTAGCACTCAATGCTGCAGTAGAAAACGCTGCTCGCAACGAAAGTGCCCCCCTGAAGACCTATCGCATACGCAACAAAGAGCGTTCGAATGGTAACCTTTATCTTACGGCAACAAGCGATCAACTCACTGCAAAAACCTTGAGCGAAGGTGGCGAAAATACCAAGTTTTGTCTCGTTCCTGGCGCAGCAAGCAAAACCTATCGTATTTACAATCCAACAACAGGAAAGTATATTGGCCGCACACTTAATGATGAAACCAAGACTCCTTTGGTAGACAACATTGAAGATGCTTACGATTATCGCATTGACCTTAATCTCGGCAATTTTACAGCGGGTCTTGTATGCACTAATCCTACCAATGGCTCGCACCCAGCGCTCCACTTGGCAGGCGATTGCTCGCGCATTGTACCTTGGGGATCTGAGGCTGGAGCTTCGCGTTGGTATATCGAAGACACCGACCTCGAAGCCGATATGTATGCATTGTCATTCAGCGCAAGCGACTATGGCACACTCTATATGCCAAAATCATTTGTTATGCCCGAGGACGTAAAGGGTGGGGTGGTCACTCCAACTGCCGACGGCATAGCCATTGACTATTGCTATCAACCAGGCGAAACTGTTCCTGCTAATACAGGTTTGCTTCTGAGTAGCACACAAGGCACTATTAAATCTTTGCCTTTGGTTAATCAGGTGGCACGTAGTGCACAAGCTAACGAGGCATCAAGCGTAGAGAACTATCTGCATGGAACCACCCAAAAGGCGCTTACAAGCGTAGATGGCGATGCAAGTGCTTATGCGTTCTACAAGCTATCGTATGGTTCAAGCGAGGCCAACCGCAACGTGTTAGGCTTTTATTGGGGCAAAGAAAATGGCGAACCATTTACTAATGCTGCATACAAAGCATTTTTGGCTTTGCCACGCGTACAAGCGGCAAGTGTTAAACGCGGTTTTCCCATTTTTGGTTCAGCAGTAACCGGTGTTAATCACGTTACAACATCAGACAATGGCAGCAATGCCACAGCTATTTACGACCTCCAAGGACGCAAGTTAAATCATATCCCAGGTCATGGTGTTTACGTTGATAGCAATCATAAAAAGCATGTTGTTGTAAATAAGTAAAAGTTCGTTTTCTCAACTGCTACACAATAGAATATGTTAAATGTCATATTCCCTATGTGCCTTGAAAGCACATAAGTACTCAACTCAAGACAATGGTCTTGAGCATTACGAAATCAATAAATAAGTCGCCCTGTAAGGGAAAGAGCGTTGAATATGATACGCTTTTTCACCTACAAGGCGACTTTTCTATATGTTATTATCCGCCTCAAACAGGTGTATTAATTGAGGCATTTTTGGACTTTCATGCATGCTCATTTTTAGCTTGCTTAAGCCAAGTGAAAAACTTAAAATCGTGAACTATTTTTGACATTTTGAACTTTCGAAATAGAGTAAAATTTGTAATATTGTAGTATACACAGTAGCCTAAAATTCAACAAAAGCAGAGCAAAAGTTGCAAGGATACGTATGATAACATGGTAAGGATACGTATCCTTATACCCTAAGCATACGCATCCTTGCATGCTTATAAACGTGTTATTAGCCTATAAGGATACGTATCCTTATATAATGAAAAAATATATCATATTTTAAAAGCATTGATTATCAATGAATAACGAAATTACTCATTATTCAAAAAAAATGAGCTACTACAATGTTTGTTCAGAAAAAATCAATTCATGGCGTTTACAAATCCTCAGTTAGGCATTTCTAAATTAAGTGTGGCTCTATAAATTCAGCTTTAGATTATCATCTATTTTACCGAAAGCATTTACGCATTGCGATATAACATTGGATAGGGACTTGCCCCTATCCAATGTTATATCGTTGCTTAGGGACTTGCCTCGTAGTTAATCTATTTTTAGGTGAAAATCTAAACTAGTTCTGTACAACAAATAAAAGTATTAACTTTATAGCGTAAAAAATCACAAAACGACTATTAATTAAGGATTATATTAAATAATACGAACAATATGACAGAAATAAACAATAATCAACGAGAAATACTCATAAATCTATAAACAAATGGTAATATTAGCCGATAAAAGAGCAAAAAGTGAGATTGATTTACGCAAATTAATGGATAAAATGGGGCTTAAGGCGAATGCCTTTGCAGAGATGTGCGGCATATCAACGCAATCATTGGCGCAATTTATGCGTCCAGGAAAATCCCTTACAACAAACTCAATTTACCGTATAGCCAATGCTTTAGACATTGATCCGCGTGATATGTTCTTCCCAACAGAAGATGTGGACGAAGAAATAAATGAAACTAAAGATGAGAATAACAACCATGAAGATTCAGAAATGACGGACAACAAGAAGGAAGAAAATGACGATGTTCCGACCATCCAAACCACCGCATTCTGTCCTCACTGCGGTGCAAAGGTGCGTGTAGGCGTAGTGTTATTACCCGAATAAACGATACGCATACAACAAGCAAAGCATGGTACACACTATGCCATACCGCAAAATCATATAGTCTGGTAGTGCATATGTGTGCCATGTTCTCACATAGTAAAACGAATGGCATTGAGAGCTATCCGTCTAATAATCAACGAGATGTGCAACTTTCTTTATGTTTGTTAATTAAATTCCGCCAACAGGTAGGTATGCTTACTTAAATATTCTAAAAAATATTCCAGTACTTAATATAATTGAGAGATTTTATAGCTCCACTCTATTATACTGGTATGATTGATGCAAGCATAGTCAATAATGCTACTTTTATTGAATTCGTATTTTTTATTATGCAATCTTTGCCGCTTGTTGATTTCATCACTTCTAATAAAATCATATATTGTTCTTAGAGCTTTATCATAGCAATCCTTCTTTACAATAAACGCAATTGTAGCCCTTGCAATATTGACATTCTCAATGACCAATGCATAAAAATCTGTATGCTTAGTAGATAATGTGAATATGAAAGTATCCTCTTCATGCTTATAGCCTCCATAACTCAAAAGTTCATAGCAGGGAACTATATTTTTTAGAGATGCTTGATGACAGACTAGATAATTTAAGAAGTTTGATTTTTTCTTCTTTAACTCTCGCAAAATCTTGTTTCGATCAATATTTTGAGCAGTTTGAAGTTGTGAGGGGATAACTAAAGAAGTATCATTTTCTTCCCATTCTTCAAAATATTTCGTGTTTTGCAATATCTTGATGGCATCTTGTAAGTATAGTTCTGAAACAAGCTTTACGAGTTTATTATTGTTTATATATGCTTTAATATCAGGTAGCCTTTCTATAAAGTATTTTTTTATGTCATTGAAACTTTCTCTTGATTCTTTACAAACAATAACTAAGTGCTCTTTATTTTTTAGAATAATCTCTCCATTAAGCCTAAAATTATAAATCCATACACATCCATTTTTGAAGAAAATAGCATTCCAAGGAATGACAACACTCTTTAATTTGTTAGATGCAGGCATGATAAGAGGTGTTTGTGTATGCCCAGTTCTTTCAATTCTTCTTTCATTATTATATGCAGAGGATTGGTCTATTTCTTTTGGTTCCAAACCCTTGAAATTTATTTTTTTAGGGGCTATGCTCTGGATGTATTCTTTTATATCTTCTTGGTTGTAAAGATCTGAGAATTTATAGAGTGCATGAGCTATACGTTCTTTTGAGAATTTGCTTCGAATAAAATTCTGTATCATCTTTTTTCCAAGATTAGACATATGTATCTTGGAAGAACTATGAGGATTGATAATTCTTTTCCTTAGATGCTTTGCTTTTCCTGTAGAAGAGTTGTTTTTTTTCAACAATCGTTGGGGAATGCTTTGCCAATATTTCACTAAATCTCGCTCAGTTTCTTTAGTTGTACATACTTTTTTAAATTCAGGAAAATTGAATTTGCATTCCTTGTAGCAAACCATTAGCAGTTCTTTTATTTTGCTGTCAACTATGTTTATTTTATCGGGTATCTGCATGCTACTTTTGGCTACAAAGTTAATATAAATCATCAATTAATCTTGCTCCATCATCTCCAAACTCATAAAAAATGCTGCGCTGACGTATCATACTTCAAAGTATAGCGCATCTAATGCGTTTGTGCCCGTTGGCACAATGGTTCAATAAGCCCTTTCTGATTTGAGATTTTTCTCGATAAGCTTGTATTAGCGGAACCTATTGTGATAGAGAAAAATAACTTTAGCCTTGTGCTTCTATTGTGCGAAAGCTATTTAAGGTTTATGCATTTTTCTCATAGATTGTACTATATTACTTGTCATGCAACAAACATTAAAGAAAAATGATATAAAGAATATAGAATAGCTAATTATCTTTGTCCACCTATATTTCAGTGTTTAACCATAAAATGGTATCTTTGTAGCTTAGATTTCGATTATTCAGATAAAACAAGAATACGCAATCACCTCTTCTTGATAATTAAAAAACAATTTTGAACATCTACTAAATAGAAAGTTCATAGAAAAATCAATTTAAACAAAAGGTTATACTCCCTTTTAACAAAGTAATATGCCTACACATAGTCTCTACGTTACCTTTTCGGTGGTTACATACAATACTCCCTATGGCGAATTAGAAAGGGTGATAAAATCGCTCTTACTATATCATGGAGAGAAGAAAATATTTGTGGCAGACAATTCAAAAGAGGATTTTATATCTCAACGATTACACGAACTTGATGAGCATATATGTTATAAGCATTTTCCAAAAAACGTGGGGTTTGGCACGGCACACAATTGGGCTATTAGCCAAGCACAAAGCGTGGGCAGCAAATATCATATTGTTGTAAATCCCGACATTTACTACTTTAAGGATGTGGTGGCACCGATACTTGACTATATGGAGCAAAATCCTTTGGTGGGCGAATTGATGCCTTGTATATTATCGCCTGATGGCAGTGTGCAGTATTTGCCCAAACTGATGCCTACACCACTGATGTTGTTACAACGCAGATTGCATAAAGCTATAGTTTTTTATGGCACACATTGGATGCAACGTTTTGAGATGCGCCCGATGCGTAACGATAGAGTGTATGAGGTGGGACATGTATCGGGTTGCTATGCTGTTATGAGAATGGAGGCTTTAAAACGTTGTGGCATGTTTGATCAACGTTACTTTCTTTACTTTGAAGATACAGACCTTAGTCGTCGTATATGCAAACATTACAAGACGGTATATTTCCCTTACGTTATGGTATATCATAAATATGGTCACTCAGCTATTAAAAGCATTAAGTGTTTCAAACACTTTATTTGCTCTTTAGTAAAGTATTTCTGTAAGTGGGGATGGTACTTTGATAAGTTTAGAGTGGAGAGTAACAAACGTTTTTTATCGCAATTATAACTTAACAAACGCTTTGACAGATTATGCATAAAACATCCTTTATAAAATATATGGTTGCCCTAACCATAGGGTGTATGTCACTCGTTATGGGGGGATGCTCGCTATTTTCAAAACGAACGCCAACAGACCCAACCGAGGGCTATAGCGATGAACGAAAGGCAATGGAGCAAGAGGCTCAAAGACGCCTTGATATGGCTCGGAAACAATTAATGCAGAACCAAGTGCAGGAAGCTAAAGCTACAATTAAAAAGATGCGTAAAGACTGCTATTTGGCACTCTCTGCTCGAAAAGCAGGAATCCTGTTGATGGATTCGGTAGATTTAAGGATAGCACAAAACGAGCTAATGAAGCAAGACAGTATAGTGCTTAAAAACCCCGAGTATGGTAAGGAAGCATTTAAGAAAGCTTGTGAGAAAGTTCAATTTTTTGAGCGTAAACTTCAGTATGATAAACGTGCTGAAAATAAGAAATAAACGTTATAGATATTAAAGTTATTGTGTCTAATATAACCACCACGATGGATACTACAAATTTTAAAGCAGACCTTAATGAATCTCAATATGAGGCAGTAAGCTACTGTGATGGGCCGTTGCTCGTGATAGCAGGTGCGGGGTCGGGTAAAACGCGTGTACTCACTTATAAAATAGCTTATCTGTTGCAACACGATGTTAGCCCTTATAGCATTTTGGCTCTTACCTTTACCAACAAAGCGGCTAAGGAGATGAACAATCGTATTGCTAAAATTTGTGGTGACTCACGTGTGCAAGGTTTGTGGAGCGGCACATTTCATAGCATTTTTGCTCGCATTCTTCGTATTGAACACGACGTAATAGGCTTTCCGAGTGATTTTACTATATACGATGCTTCGGATGCTAAATCGCTGATTAAGACCATTGTAAAGGAGCTCATGCTTGACGAAAAAATGTATAAGCCCAATGTGGTGGCTGGACGTATATCGGAGGCTAAGAACCACCTTATATTGCCACAAGCTTATGCTGCCGATGGCAGTATTCAAAGGCGCGATGGCGCTGAGGGCTTGGGCCAAATTCATCGTATATATGCTATCTATCAACAACGCCTTCGCAGTGCTGGAGCGATGGACTTTGATGACTTGTTGGTAAATATGTTCTATCTGCTCAGAGACCACGAAGACAAGCGTCAAAAATATATTAATCGCTTTGAATATATCCTTGTTGATGAGTATCAAGATACCAACATGGCACAACACCGCATACTTTCGTTGCTCACCAACAACGACTCAAGGATATGTGTCGTAGGCGATGATGCACAAAGTATATATGGTTTTCGTGGGGCAGATATTACCAACATATTGAACTTTAAAGAGCAATATCCTACGGCAAGAGTCGTGAAACTTGAATGTAACTATCGCTCTACAAAAAACATTGTTGAAGCTGCTAACTGCATTATACGCAACAATGTGGGCCAGATACCTAAAAAGGTTTACTCTGCTGGCGAACAAGGTGAGCCTATTGAGGTGATGGCTGCTGAAACTGACAAAATTGAAGCGCAGAAGGTGATGGCAAACATTGTGATGCTGCATTCGCAGCGCAATGTGCCTTACAATGAAGTGGCAGTGCTCTATCGTACCAACGCGCAGAGTCGCGTGATAGAAGAAGAACTCCAAAAGGCCGCTATACCATATCGCATATATGGTGGACTATCGTTTTACCAACGCAAGGAGGTGAAAGATGTATTGGCTTATTGCCGATTAACCGTAAACCCTGATGATGAAGAGGCGTTTAGACGTGTTATCAATTATCCTACACGTGGCATAGGTAATACTACGATGCAGAAACTACAAATTGCCGCAGCTACCAACGGGGTGAGCCTATGGCGAGTGGCTGAAAGCGTAGAGCATTATGGTGTGGAGCTGAACAAGGGGGCCAAGAACAAATTGCTTGCTTTTTGCGAGTTGATAGAGTCGTTCCGTATAGACAATGAAGTGAAAACTGCATCTGAAGTGTTGAAAACAATTATTACACGCAGCGGTATTGCTGTGGATATTGCCAAGGAGCATACGCAAGAGAGCAAATCGCGCATGGAGAATATTGATGAGCTCTTGGCTTCGGTGCAAACATTGGAGAAAGAGCGTTATGAAGAAGACCATAGCTGTAAACGAATAGACCTAAGCGACTATCTATCGACTATTTCTCTACTATCGGATGCCGACACTAAGGACGATGGAAAACCACGTGTTACCCTCATGACGGTGCATGCTGCTAAAGGCTTGGAGTTTGAGGCTGTGTTTGTTACCGGACTTGAGGATGAACTCTTTCCGAATGCTAACGCAAGGCTTTACCCCAAGGAGATGGAGGAAGAACGCCGATTGTTTTACGTGGCCGTAACTCGTGCTAAGAGCTATTGTTTCCTTTCGTATGCAAGGATGCGCTTTAAGTTTGGCAATATGCAATATAGCGAACCAAGTGCCTTTATTGACGAAATAGACGACAAGTATTTGCACAAACAAGACGTTCAACGTAGCACCTCAAGTTGGAATAATAGCGGGTTTGAACAACCATACGCACAGCGTCGTAACTCATGGGGAAAAAATAGTTTTGAAGCTGAATTTAATGCTCCTACAGAGGATGATTTTCGCAGTGCAATGAATGGTGGAAGGCAGTATGGTAGCCGTAACTCATATAGCGGAACAACTGCTCGAGGCGAGGATATTTACAGACAATGGGGCGGACATCGGCGCGAACGCGAAGATTATATACCTAAACGTGTGGCTCCACTTACGCCACCAAGTGGCTATGTACGTGCAGGTGTAACACGCAAAGTTCATGCTCCCTCAAGGGGGGGAAGTGATGTTACATCTCAAAAGCCCACAGCCCCTGTTTTTGGGGGACTTACAGAAGGAGTGAGAGTTCACCACGAGAGGTTTGGAAATGGCAAAGTCCTTTCAACTGAAGGATTTGGCGACAGTGCTAAAGTACAAGTGGATTTTGGAGCTGCGGGCGTGAAAAATTTACTTGTGAAGTATGCCAAACTTACCATATTATGATAATGCAGAAAACATACTAATAACATTATAAGCAAAAAAGATGTTCAATTGCTAAGAACAATTGAGCATCTTTTTTTGAATAAAGCCATTAACGTCTATATGCTGTCTAGTAAAGCAAAAAAAGCGAGAACAATGCTTTTATTTTAGCAATATTTAGCAACATTGCCTCGCTTTGTAATATGTAATGCAGAGTTGATAGTATAGCCTATTTGCTAACTATCTTTATTCTTTTCTTTGTGACAGATGCTTTGTAAGCAATTGGACCTGTACCCGATGCGTTATAAGTGGCATCTAAAGTTATATTATACTCTCCAGGGGTATTGATGACAATGGTATCGGTAGGGTCGGATGGTTCGTTGTCGTAGATAACGGTGGTCTTGGTCTTTTGTGAGTAGTCTACTCCTTCTGTCGGAGAGATGGTCCACTTGTAGGTAGCTTTGTAGAGTAAATGTCCCTTGGAGCTTTGTACGGCTGTGGCTACAAATTTGTCACCAGCATATAAAGTGCTACCCGCATTGTCTTCAAGCGAATGAATGGTTATTTCGCTCAGAGTGGGTGGGGCAGAACGATATTTGTCATCGTCGTTGGAGCAACTTGCCAAGCATACGCAGAGCATGGGAAGTGCAAAAAAAATGGAATTCTTCATTGTAAGTTTCTCTGTAATGATGGGTATTTTGTTAGATGAGTATGCCGTCTCCTTGTCTGATTATCTCAAAATTGTCGTCGTGGCAATCAACTATGGTAGATTGTCCTGCTTTGCCCATACCGCCATCAATAACTAAGTCTACTAGCGAACCAAAGGTTTCGTCTATTAGTTCGGGGTTAGTATGGTATGCTTCGTCATCATAGGGTGGTGATGAGGGCAATGAAGCCGTCATAATGGGAGCTTCGAGCTGGCGCAAAATGTCGCTAAGTATAGGCGATTCAGGCATACGAATACCTATTTCGCCAGCCTTTTTGCTCTTAAATATTTTGGGTAGCTTGTTCTTTCCTGGTAGTATAAAAGTAAATTGGCCTGGGAGATTACGCTTCATCACTTTGTAGATAGGAGTAGATATAAGGGCATATTCGCTTATGGCGCTCATATCGTAGCATATAACTGATAGCGGATGTTCTGAAGGATTAATCTCTCTTATTTTACAGATGCGCTCTACAGCACGTTCTTTCATAGCATGGCATGCAAGAGCGTATGTGGTGTCTGTTGGAACAATTATAATTCCCCCATCGCGTAGCACCTTGACAATTTCATCAATACGTTCGGGTGGATTATTCTTAGAGTATAGCTTAATCATAGTTGTATATAATGAATGAAAATCAGAAAGTTTTAAGTTTCTGATAAAGTCGTTGCACAGGTAGCCCCACTACATTAAAATAGCTACCTTTAATCTCTTCAACTGCTACAATTCCTATCCACTCTTGTATGCCGTATGCACCTGCTTTGTCAAATGGTAGGTAATTGTCTACGTAGAAGTTTATTTCGTCGTCGGTAAGTTCGGCAAACTTTACTTGGCTTGTAACACCAAAGTTCTCAAGCCTGTCGGCTGTAAGGATTGTTACACCTGTTATTACTTGATGAATTTTGCCAGAGAGAGTTCTAAGCATTTCTTTGGCGTTATCGGGCGACTTAGGTTTGCCCAAAACTTTGCCATCAACGTATACGATGGTGTCGGCTGTGATAAGCAATTCGTCGGGTGCCATTGACGAACGATAGGCATTAGCCTTGCTGCGTGATATGTAACGAACGATGTCTTCGCCACGAAGCGACTCGGGATAGCTCTCGTCGATGCCAAACAGCGTGCGTACCTTGAAGTTAAGTCCCATACGCTGTAGCAATTCTTTGCGTCGGGGCGAATTGCTCGCCAAAACGATGTTGTATTTATTAAGATTGTCTAACATTGTATGTATGTTTTTATGTGGTTTGAAAATGTAAGTAGCTTAATTAAAATTGCTTATATGCAGTGCAGAATGGCAACCTCAACAAACTCTTTATGTACTTTAAGTTTACCACCCAAAAGCCTCGGCATTGGTCATCCATTTACCTTGTGCACGCAATACTTGTTCGATAACGTCGCGTACACATCCATAGCCACCTTTAACGGGGCAGATGTAGGTGGATATTTGTTTAATTTCAGTTGCTGCATCGGCAGGACAGCAAGCGCAACCGCATTGTTGCATAACCTCGTAGTCGGGGATGTCGTCGCCCATGTACAACACCTCGTCGTCTGTAAGGTGGTTATTGGCTAACCATTCATTGTACTTCTTGATTTTTACGGATGTGCCTAAAAACACATGTTTAATGCCTAATCCTTCGTAACGTGTGCGTACTGCTTGGCTCTTACCCCCAGTAATGATGGCAATCTCTAAGCCGCATTTTACAGCCAATTGTAGTGCATAGCCATCTTTAATGTTGGCTGTGCGACAAGGCTGTCCACCTTCCATTAGCATT
Source organism: Prevotellaceae bacterium UBA5903 (assembly GCA_002431845.1). Lineage (GTDB taxonomy): Bacteria > Bacteroidota > Bacteroidia > Bacteroidales > Bacteroidaceae > Alloprevotella. Next base: position 17,200 of record DJEH01000073.1, read on the forward strand.
ACGTTGTTGGTGCTTAGCACCCCATCAACGTCGAAGGCTAAAGCATGTATTTTTTTAAGATCGTAGTTTATCATTATTTGTCTTTTCTTGTTGGAGCGTATGTAGTTGGTGTATGCTCTCGCTCATTGCGTCGTAAATGTGCTGCAAGATGCTATTGTTGAGCATGTTGTGTTGCATTTTTATAACATTTTCGTCCCATCGTATGGCGGGACCAGTTTGCGCTTGTAGTGGTGTCATGGCATGCAACTTTTGTGTTGTTTCGTCAATGATAGGCAACAAACATTGAGGGTCAATGTGGTTGTCGTTAAGTAGTTTATAAGCCAATGCGCAACAATGATTGGTAAAGTTATTTGCAAAAACTGCAGCAAGATGTAAAATCTTTCTGCGGTCGCTATCAAGTTCTATTACACTATTGGAGAGTTCGTGAGCTATTGCCGATACCTGTTGTAAATCACCTATAGTGTTAGCTTCGATAAAGAGTGGAACATCTTTGATATTGAGCATCTTGCTTTTGCTGAAACTTTGCATAGGGTAGAGCACTGCGGCATGATTAAATCCATTAAACACTGACAAAGGCATACTACCCGCTGTATGTACGCATAGGGAGTCAGAATGCGAAAGAGAGCCTTTAACATGGTTAATTACATCAATTAAGAATGCATCTTTTACAGAAAAAATATAGCAATCTGCTTGTGGCAACGATGATAGGCTATCTGTAGTTATGGCAGCATTCACCCTTTGTGCCAATTCTTTAGCATGCTCAATGTGTGGGCTATAAATGCCAACTATAGTATGATGTAAATTGTATAAGGCTTGGGCTAAATGTGTTGCTACATTGCCCGAACCAATCATGCAAATTTTCATAATTTAGGAGTTCCTTATTAGCTTATAGACCTTGTGACGAAGATTGTTTTTCGTGTAATCTTTGTACGTATTCCTCGTAAGTACGCTTCCAACGTTTGTGGGTCCAAAGCCATAGCGAAGGATTGTGCTGAATGCTTTTTTCGAGTGTTTTAAAGTATATGTCTGTTAGTTCATAGTCGGGATAGCTTGCTGCATTATCTGCAATTAGAGATAGTTTGCAACGATAGTACCCACGCTTTGGACGCTCAACATGTGCATAATATATCAAGGCATCAACCTGTTTACCAATTTGTTCAGTGCCGATAAAAACGGGTGTGTTATGATGTAAAAACTCTGTCCAATGGTGAATGCTATTCCATTTTGGGGCTTGGTCAGCAATGAAGCCTATAATAGTTGGTTTCTTGTCGCGGCGATTGCGCAGTATAAAGCGTAGAGTCTCTTTCATGCCTATGTTCTTGCTCTTAAAGCGACTTCGCATATACAAGAACAGACGATCAAAGGCCTTATTACGCAGAGGGTGATATATTTGCCCTCCTACAACAGAGCTGTCAATGTCATAAATGTGCGATGTAAGCGATGAAATCCATTCCCAATTGCCATAATGGGCCAAATATATGAAGGCAAAGTTTTTTTGTTTTGCATGTAAAGTTGCTATCATCTCTTCAACTCCTTCAAACTGCATACGCTTGTACATTTGCTTTTTTGATATAGAGCAGAGCTTGATGGTTTCTACAATATAGTCGGCAAAAAAGTGATAAAAATCTTTCTCAATCTTTCGTATTTCGTTGTTGCTTTTATCAGGAAAAGAGCTACGTAAATTATTCAATACTACTTGCCGACGATATTTAATTATATGAAATACAATGACAAAAATTCCGTCTGAAAGTATGTAAAGAACTTTCAGAGGTAGCAAAGATATAAGCCAAACGGTGCTATAAAGAATGTAATATGCCATATTCTCGTTGTTATCTTTTTCTAACATTATTTGCAATGCCTTTTTTCATAAGTTTTGCATGTATGCAAAGTTAAGGAAAAGTTATGTAATAACTAAAGATAAGAGTAGCTTAAAACGAAATAACTATACAACAATTTTAAGAGTAATCCGTCAATCTCGCTAGTGCATAACTCTTTCGACATCTGTTCAAGAGCAAGTAGAAGCTATGCACCTTGGTGGGGGTGGAGATTGCTGCTGATGGTAGCAGCTTTAAGGGTAAGAAGCGTAAGGCAAAAGGTTTCTATAACAAAGAGACAGGTAAGATAACGATTATTCTTGGTAGAAAATGCTTTGGATATGCAAGAAGAAAATTCTGTTGCAACGGCTGATGAGGAAAATTTTCAAGGAAAAATCTTACAGAGAAGCAAGCCAGAAACTATCCATTCTTACTACCGCTGAATAGTTACCACGTTTTAATTTTGTGTTAAAAGATTAAAATGGTTATTTGAGGAAGCGAAAAGGTAAGGGAATGTCAAAAGTACTACGAATATAACTTTTGACATTCCCTCTGCTAATTTCAAAGTCTGAGAGAGCTAATGAAGAACACCTACTTAGTAAAAACGTGGAACCTCTACGGGGTTCCCGCCATGCTGCGCCGAGATTTTAGATAGCTCTGCTATGCACGACCATTCGGCAGCATCGTATACATCGATGTCGAGGGGCAAACCATTTTGCAAACAATAAATTAGGCGTGCATCCATGGCATAATTCATTTCGTTTGGCACTCCAAGTGCATGTCCCTTTAGCCACTCTTGGGCTGAAGATGAAGTGGCAAATGCCTCCATACGCTGTATGGCCTCGTCGCCAACAAGGGCTGTACTCATCTCTTCTGTTTGAAAAGTGAGTAAAGGGTACTTTTGGACATAAGCTTTTGTGCCACAAACAGTTTGAAGTCGATTGTAGGGGCGAGGCGTAGTTACGTCCAATTGCAAAAGAATGCTTACCCCCTTTTCAGTCTGTATGAGCGACGTATTGACGTGACCAACATCATGGTTAGCTTCGCTGCAAACATCTCTTGAAGTTATTGAAACAAGCGACACCATGCGGTCTGTACGATGAAAGCCAAGCAACTGCCCAATAGGACCAATGCCATGTGTAGGGTAGGGGTTTCCGCCATGCACAGCGCAAGAGTGCGTCATCCAATTGATCCTTGTATCGCTTGTTCCACCATGTCGAGGCGCCTTTGCAAGATGATGAATATATGCTCCCTCGCAATGGGTAATGCGCCCAAAGAGGCCCTTACGATGCATTTCAAGAGTTTCGAGCGCAAAGAGGTCGTAGCAGCAATTTTCTGTCATGAACAGATGGCATTGAGTCTCTTCTGCTGTATGCACCAATTGCCAGCACTCGCTGACAGTAGTTGCTGCTGGAACCTCAACAGCAACGTGCTTGCCATTGCGCATGGCTTCGGTGGCTATCATGGTGTGCGATTTCCACTCTGTGCAGATGTACACAAGGTCGATATCAGCCTTTCGGCATGCTTCGTGCCACGCATTTTCGCCTTGCAATTTTTGAGCAAGGGGCCTGCCTGTTTCAAGTAGTATTTGGTTGGCACAATCCAATCTTGAACTATCAATGTCCACTATATATCGTATCTCTGCACCTGGTATAAAAGCATACCTTTCAAGGGTTTTCATGCCACGTCCACCAAGCCCTATAAGGGCTATGCGCACAACAGGAATGGGCGTACACGCCATCTGAAAAGCTTTCATTGTATGTGAGGATTGAGAGTTATTAAATGAAAAAGCGGATGCGTCTAAGCCGACACATCCGCTTACCACTTGGGTGTTACCTTAGCCCTTTGATAAGAACTATCTTTATGTTAAAAGCGCTTGTAAGGAGAATTACTTGCGGCTCTTACCGTAACGGCTCATGAACTTATCAACACGACCAGCTGTATCGACAAGCTTAGACTTACCGGTATAGAATGGGTGTGAAGTGCTTGAGATTTCAAGCTTTACTACTGGATAAGTTTCGCCTTCAAATTCAACTGTATCAGTTGTTTTGCAAGTTGAACGTGAAAGAAACATATCGCCGTTACTCATGTCCTTAAATACTACAGGACGATAATTCTCAGGGTGAATACCTTTTTTCATTTTGCTATAGCTTTTTATGGTTTTATCAAATTGTTTTTGGTAACAACTTTGTGTAATGGTCTGTTGTAAATATTTTCTATCATGTTTTTAGGTTTTGTCATTACGTTGCATGACAAACTTCCTAAACAAAGTGGTGCAAAGTTACGCTTTTTTAAAAGAAGTACAAAATCTTTCATCTCTTTTCTGTTTATATTTTAATCAAAAGAGCTGATTTTCGTTACACTTTAGATGTTAATACATTAAAAAGGCAAGCGCACCCATGTTTTGTGCGCTTGCCTTTCTATGTTTTATCTTGCCAACTTTTATTTAGTGACAGCAACAGATACTATACCCGAAGTTGTTGACACCGTAATTTGTTTTTGGTAGTCCTTTGCCACCATGTTAAGGAATTCAGATATCTTGTTTAACATGATACCTTTTGTGTATTGGCCAGTGCCTGAAGCCGAAGAGCAACGACCTTGGTTATCAATTGTAATAAAACTTTGGTAAAAACCAAAGCTACGAACAACATCCTCTGGATAAGATGCCTTAGCCGTGAAGTTGTATTTCACGCTGTATACGCTTGGAAAACTTGTAACGGCAACGGGAGTTACTCTGAAATAACCATTTTCCTTTATTTGTGAAGGAATACCTGTACCATTCTTTATTTTTGCTTGTACTTCTGCTGGAGCAATATGGTCAATGTCTGTTAAGTCGTCCTTATTAATGGTTACAAACGATGCTGCCACACCATCCTTAACAAATGATACGCTCATATCTGCCAAGTCGAAATTGGAAGCTGCGTAGCCCTCAATCAAATAAAGAGTGCATGATGTTGCTGCGGGTGTTGGAGTAGGAGTTGGGGTAGGGGTTGGGTCTGAATTGCTATCGCCACATGCATTAAAAATACTTACTGAAAGTGTCATGGCTATGGCCACAAGCATTGAATAAAAACGCGTCTTTTTCATAATCATAAATTGTTTTTTTACTTATTATATATTTTTTTAATTCGCTTTATTACGCAAACTTAGTCATTTTATTCATAGAAACAAAATTATCCTCGTCAAATATTTTAAATGAATAATCACAAAAAAACAAACCTTTTCGTTGTATCTTTGTCTCAACTATTGATGTTTAATCTTATAAAGAACTAAAGGATATGAGTATTGAAGATGACATGTGGATGGATTATGATTATCACATAAACACGGGCGAACTTAGTGATTGGTTTGGTAGTAAAAGAAAGGCTACTTACAGCCATGTGCATGCTCATAACGAAAATAACAATAACAACCACTGCAGAAAAGAAGTTTTACCCCAAAAAGTCCATCATAAAATAGACAATAAAATACCAATGCCCGAAGGGTGTCGCTTACACGTAAAAAAGTTTGAACAGCTTAAGGCTAACGAACTATATGCGTTGCTGCAATTACGTTCGGAGGTATTTGTAGTAGAGCAAAATTGCGTGTATCAAGATTTGGATAACAGCGATTGTTCGGCCCTTCATTTATGGATAACAAAAAACAATAGAATAGTAGCAATGTGCCGTATTTGCGCAGCCAATACATATCTGCCAGAGGTAAGCATTGGTAGGGTAATAGCTACCGAACGAGGCAAAGGTTATGGTAAGGCAATGGTTAAAGCGGCTATTGCTACTGCTAAAATACGTAACAAGAAACTGGCATGCATTGACATAAACGCACAATTAGAAAAACAGATGTTTTATGAAAAGTTGGGGTTCGTACCTATATCTGAGCCATTCTTAATAGATAAACAACAACATATCCATATGAGATATGAATAAAGCAATAAAATAAGCCGACTTGTATGTCTTAAAAATTGTCGTATTATGCTTAAATATGATTTTTAAATATCCGAAATCGCATGAAATCGCTATGTTATTGTAACTTTGTAGCAAACTTAAAGTAAATGCAATGCAATTAATATATAAAATTGTTTGGGCTGTATGCGGTATGCTGATATTGGCTGGATGCGGCAGCGCAGACAAATCAATAAAGCGTGGAGATGCGGCATTGGCTTTAGGCGAGTATGCCGAAGCTGCGGGCCAATATAAGCGTGCATATAGCAAAACACCTCCTAAGGACAAGGCGCAGAGGGGATTTATTGCCTACAAGATGGGCGATGCATATAGACGCTATGGCAATGTGGCAAGAGCCGTTGGTTCGTTTCAGAATGCTGTTCGCTATCATTACGTTGATACGCTTACTTATCTGCATCTTGGCGACTTACTGCGCATGCAAGCAAACTATAAAGGGGCTGAAAATGCATATAGAGCTTATCAAGACTCCTTTCCCAACGATGTGCATGCAGAGTATGGCATACAATCGTGTCTGACGGCTCCCGCCGAGAAGCAAAAAGGCTCGGCATATACCGTAAAAATGGCTGGACTCTTTAATGGTTCTCGGTCGGACTATGCACCTGCATACATGGGCATAGAGGCTAAACAACTCTACTTTACATCTACACGTCAGCAAGCTAAGGGGGACGTAAGCGACATTACCGGAATGAAGAATGGCGACATTTTTTATTCAAAACAAGACGAAAAAGGCAAATGGAAGGTTGCTGAGAGCGTTGAAGGCGATGTTAATACGGAGTATGATGAAGGGGCATGCTCTTTTACGCAAGATGGCAAAACGATGTATCTAACCGTGTGCCGAACTGACCCTTCGTATCCTCGTATGGCCGAAATATGGCAATCGCAACGAACGGACGCTAAATGGAGCAAGCCTACGCAACTCAAAATATCGGCTGATACACTATCGTCCTATGCACATCCAGCTGTTTCGCCCGATGGTAGGTGGCTCTATTTCACTTCCGACATGCCAGGTGGACATGGCGGGTTGGACCTATGGCGCGCTGAAATTGCTGGAGGGCATGGTGTCGGACGTATTGAAAACTTGGGTGAGGACATTAACACCGAAGGCAACGAATGCTTCCCTGCTTTTAGACCTAATGGCGAACTCTACTTCTCAAGCGATAACAAACAAGGAGGCATGGGGGGATTAGACCTTTATAAAGCTAAAGAAGACACTATAGCACATAAGTGGATTGTGACGCATCTGCCTTCGCCCATGAACTCGAATGGTGATGATTTTGGCATTACGTTTGAGGGATTGCACAACAGAGGCTACTTCTCTTCTAACCGCTCAACGGGTGGCAGAGGTTGGGACAAAATATTTGAGTTTTCATATCCCGAGGTATTGCAAACGGTAAAAGGTTGGGTGTATGAACAAGATGGGTACGAGCTGCCACAAGCTGTAGTATATATGGTGGGTAGCGACGGAACGAACGAAAAGGTGGGAGTACTCTCTGACGGATCGTTTGAAAAACCATTGAAGCCAGGCGTTAGTTACCTATTTCTTGCCACATGCCAAGGCTACTTGAATGTGCGAAATGAGCTACGTGCAGACACTTCTGAAGTTGAAAAGCAACATGTGCTACAGTTTCCGCTTCCAAGCATTAGCTCGCCTGTATTGGTAAGAAATGTTTTTTATGAATTTGACAAGGCTAATCTCACAGAGAACTCACGCGAGGCCCTTGACAGATTAGTAAAGATGTTGAAGGAGAACCCCAATGTTACGATTGAACTATCGGCCCATTGTGACTACAGAGGTAATGCGGAATACAACCTTAAACTTTCGCAGCGACGAGCCGAAAGTGTGGTGAAATATCTCACCGAACATGGTATAGAGGCCGAACGCTTAACTGCAAAGGGATACGGCAAGGAAATGCCTAAGGTGGTTAATAAAAAACTGATTGAGACTTATCCGTTTTTACATGAGAACGACACGCTTACAGTGCCCTATATCATGAAATTAAAACCCGAAGAGCAAGAGGTTTGCAATGCATTGAACCGCCGAACAGAGTTTAGAGTATTGCGCACAACTTATGGCCTTTTTGATGAACATGGAAATTTAAAACCAGAAGCTTTAAAGAAACCAGAGGAATAAAGAAAAAAACGATAGTAAACTCTTGTATACAATGACTATGAGAGTTGAACAAGATATTTACTTCATAACGATAATAGCGAAACAGAATGATTATATTAAATTTTTTACATGCCTTCGGAAAGTATATAATGCTTATGGGGCGAACTTTCTCAAGGCCAGAACGTATGCGTATGTTCCTTAAACAATATCTAAAGGAAATGGTACAGTTAGGAGTAGACTCTATAGGCATTGTTCTGCTCATATCATTTTTTATTGGTGCAGTAATCTGCATCCAAATAAAATTAAATATACAGAGTGCTTGGATGCCACTTTGGGTATCGGGATATGTTACACGTGAAATCATGTTGCTTGAATTTTCTTCAAGTATTATGTGTTTAATTCTTTCAGGAAAAGTTGGTTCGAATATAGCATCCGAATTGGGAACCATGCGAACAACACAACAGATTGATGCACTTGAAATCATGGGTGTTAATCCTGCATCCTTCCTTGTCCTGCCCAAGATTATGGGGTTAATTACCATAATGCCTTTACTTGTAATTTTTAGTACATTTAGCGGTATTATTGGTGCTTATGCTACAGCGTACATTGGACATATCATCACACCATCCGACCTCACTGCAGGTCTACAACACTCTTTCACACAATGGTTCTTCTGGATGGGCGTAATTAAATCGTTGTTCTTTGCTTTTATCATTTCAAGCGTATCATCCTTTTATGGTTATAACGTTGAAGGGGGTAGTATAGAGGTGGGAAAAGCAAGCACTAATGCTGTTGTTTCGTGCTCAATGCTAATCTTATTTTCAGATTTATTCCTTACGCAATTACTATCATGATAGAAATAAAAAACCTTCATAAATCATTCGACGATAAAGAAGTATTGAAAGGCATTACTTCAACGTTTGAAAGTGGCAAAACCAATCTTATTATAGGTCAAAGCGGTTCGGGTAAGACTGTGCTTATAAAAAATATAGTAGGACTATTTGAACCTACTGAGGGGGATGTGCTTTACGATGGACGCAGTTTTATGAAAATGACCAAGAAAGAACGTGCCATGCTCAGAAGAGAAATGGGCATGATATTTCAAAACGCTGCTTTATTTGACTCTATGTCGGTACTTGAAAATGTGATGTTCCCTCTTGATATGTTTTCGAACGATAGCTACAAGGATAGAGTGCGCCGAGCCCAATTCTGTCTTGATAGGGTAAACCTTTCGGATGCAGGAAGTAAATATCCAGGCGAAATATCGGGCGGTATGCAGAAGCGTGTAGCCATTGCAAGGGCTATTGCTTTAAACCCTAAATACCTATTCTGCGACGAGCCTAACTCTGGCCTTGACCCTAAGACTTCTTTAGTTATTGACGAACTCATTCATGACATTACTAAAGAGTTTAATACTACCACCATAATCAACACGCACGATATGAACTCGGTAATGGGCATAGGCGAACATATTTTATTTATCTATCAAGGTCACAACGAATGGGAGGGGACTAAGGACGATGTTATGTCTTCTGACAACGAACTGCTCAACAACTTTATTTTTGCATCTGACCTATTCAGAAAGGTGAAAGAGGTAGAACAAGTAGAAAAGAGAATAAAGTAGTAATCTGACAATAAAATAACATTCCCACTGTTTTGATAGGTGATTATTTTATGCCCATCCTTTTGAGGTTGGAGGGGAGACCTTGCTCCGAACTTACTGAAATATGGTCTTGAAATCGCTTTTAAGTTTGCACTTTCGAGTACTTCAGAGGTTACTTCCTATTCAAATGGGAGCATGTTTGATACTAATGGTTAATTTGCAGAGGTTGTAACAAAGCTTTATTAAAACTAATTCATTCAGCACCACACGTGCAACAGAGGTTGCAGATGAATCTATTGAGGTTATGCATTTACACTCGCAAATAATAAACACGAATATAAAGAACAATTAAGTTGGACATTTCAATGTTTTACTACGTTGAAATGCCCAACATATTTTTTACGCAAAACGTATATCCCCAACTCGCTATTGCTGCTTAAAGCTAAAATTTTTCACATTGTCAAGTTTGCCACATAAGTAAATAGGCTTTAAGCACATATAAAAAAAGTGACTTATATTGTAAAATATGTTTGAATACTTGCCTTTTTATCTACTTTACGTTATCTTTGCATAGGCTAAGCCTTGTGCTTCACACTTTATAGCCAACATAATCATCAATCCTTCAATTGATATATTTAATAAATATGGACTTGGATATTCTTACGGCTGTTTCTCCTATTGACGGACGTTATCGTTCAAAAACAGAGCCTTTAGCTCCTTATTTCTCAGAGTATGCACTCATGAAGCATCGTGTACGCGTTGAGGTGGAATACTTCATTACATTATGCGAGTTGCCCTTACCTCAATTAGCTGATTTTCCACACAAATTGTTTGATACTTTGCGTGGCTTCTATAAGAATTTTTCAGAAGCTGACGGGGCACGTGTTAAGGAAATTGAAAGCGTTACTAACCACGATGTAAAAGCAATTGAATACTTTATCAAGGAGCAGTTTGACAAAATAGGTGGACTTGACAAGTATAAGGAATTTATCCATTTTGGCTTGACTTCGCAAGACATCAACAACACATCGTTCCCACTGATGCTTAAAGAGGCTACAGAGCACGTGTACCTCCCACTTTTGCAAGAACTTATAGATCAACTTAATACATATGCTGAAGAGTGGAAGGACATACCCATGTTGGCTAAAACACACGGACAGCCCGCATCTCCTACACGTCTTGGCAAGGAAATAAAGGTTTTTGCTTATCGTTTGCAATGCCAAAAGCAATTGCTTGAAGCATGTCCCATGAGCGCAAAGTTTGGCGGTGCAACAGGCAATTTCAATGCACATCACGTTGCATATCCTTCGTATGATTGGTGTGCTTTTGGTGCTAAATTTGTAAGTGAGAAACTCGGACTTGAACGCGAAGAATACACTACACAAATCAGCAATTACGATAACATGGCAGCTTTGTTTGATGCAATGAAACGTATCAATACTATCGTGATTGACCTTGATCGTGACTTTTGGCAATATGTGTCAATGGAGTACTTTAAACAACGTATCAAGAAGGGTGAGGTAGGTTCAAGCGCTATGCCACACAAGGTTAACCCTATTGATTTTGAAAACTCAGAAGGCAATCTTGGCTTGGCTAATGCTATATTTGAGCATTTGAGTCGTAAGTTGCCAATAAGCCGCTTACAACGCGACCTTACAGATTCTACAGTTATACGTAACATCGGTGTGCCTATGGGACATTCGATTATTGCTTTTCAAAGCACGTTAAAGGGACTGCGCAAGCTCTTACTGCACGAAGAAAGCATCCGAAAGGATCTTGACAATTGTTGGGCAGTGGTAGCTGAAGCTATTCAAACCATTTTGCGTCGCGAAGCTTACCCACACCCTTACGAGGCTCTTAAGGCACTTACACGTACCAACGAGGCTATCACGGAAGAACGTATTCACAACTTTATTGACGGACTTGAAGTGAGTGATAAGGTAAAAGAGGAATTGCGTGCTATCACACCACACAATTATACAGGTATGTAAAATGCCACCTTTTGTAGTCAAATAGTTTTTTCCGTTTGCTACTCAAGGCCATTCAATATAAAAAAGAGCAATAAAAGCAATAAGGAGCTAAATGCATAAACTAGACTTTGAAGTATTCATTGATTCCTTATTTGCTCCAAAAGTTTTTATTGCTCTTACTTTAATATTTACTACCATTTAAGATAGATGGCTCTATTTAGCTTGATGTGCAACATGGTAGAAAAGATTAATTAGACATAAAAAGCGTTCGTGAGAATGCTCAGTTCAACTATATATTTTTATAAATCATGAGTGAAGATTTTTACAAGAACAGCGACAATAGCCGTGATGGTTACAAGTCGCATGGTGATGGAAATGCTAATGGCGGTCGTTTTAGTCGTCCAAGTCGTACACGCTTTAATCGCAATGCTAGCGCTGTAGGGGGGTACAACTCTCAACGTGGCGAAGGCGGTTATCGTTCTCGTTTTGATACAAACAAAGCAACTCGTTCGTATGGGAGCCATCGCGACAATAGCGAAAACACTTACGGACAACAAAACTACGAAGGCGGCTATCGCCCACGCTTTAACCAAGGTGGAGGTTTTCAACGCAGCAACAACAATCGTTGGGGCAAATCGCGTTATGGCCAGAATAACGGCAATGATTATGCTCAGCGCCAGCAAAGTGGTGGCTACCGCTCACGCTTTGATAATAATAATCAAACTACTGAAACAGAGGGCGGATTTCGTCCACGCACTCAACACTCAGATGGCTATGGCAGATATCAGCAAAATGGTGGATATCGTCCTCGTTATCAAGGTGGAAATGGTTATGGTTCACGTCCTGTACAAAGAAAAGGATACGATCCTAACGCAAAATACTCACAAAAGAAGCGCTTGACCTATAGTGCCGATGTATATGACCCTAACGAGCCTATGCGCCTTAACAAGTTCTTGGCAAATGCTGGCGTTTGCTCTCGTCGCGATGCTGATAAGTATATTGAGGCTGGCGTAGTAAGCGTTAATGGCACAATTGTAACAGAACTTGGCTCAAAGGTAATGCGTACCGATGAGGTAAAATTTCACGATAATGTAGTGAAAATCGAAAAGAAGGTATATGTACTGCTTAATAAGCCCAAAGGCTACGTAACCACAAGCGATGACCCTCAAAATCGTAAAACCGTTATGGACCTTGTAGCAAATGCTTGTCCTGAACGCATTTACCCCGTTGGACGTCTTGACCGCAACACAACTGGTGTACTACTGCTTACTAACGATGGCGAATTGGCTTCAAAACTCACTCATCCTAAATTCTTGAAAAAGAAAATATACCACGTTACCACCGACCAAAACGTATCGGCTGCCGACATTAACCAAATAGCAGAAGGCATAACGCTTGAGGATGGAGAAATCAAGGCAGATGCTATTGAATATGCTTCGCCTACCGATAAAAAGGAAATTGGTATTGAGATTCATAGCGGGAAAAATCGTATCGTTCGCCGTATCTTTGAGAGTCTTGGCTATCATGTAATAAAGCTCGACCGCGTGTATTTTGCAGGACTTACCAAGAAAAACGTACGTCGTGGCGATTGGCGTAATC